>JAAETT010000590.1 GCA_024228115.1 bacterium | reverse complement strand
TCAAGTCAATCCGATACCGCTTCTTCGACATACGGGCCCCATGAATCGGCCCGCGACACGGCGAGAACCGATTGGCTGCGGGGGACGCAGTGCTTAGCATGACAACACTTCCGCCTTTGGTCGATACAAGGGACTAGGCCGCCCTGCGACCTGGAGCGCTGAATCGTGGGCCCCATGCGGGTTGTCCACTCTTTTGCGAGCAGCCAGCAGGTGTCCCCGGAATCCCCCGAAATTTGGCATTTAGGTGCCGTTCGCGGTAGAACAGGGGGCTCCCGAGGTAGGCTCGGGCTCTGGACAAATCCGTGGTGTCGGCGTTGCGGTATTGAGAGGCCCTTGGGGGATGAAGCCTCTCTTTCATCGCAGCGACGCGCGCCCCCACGCCCTGGACGAGGACCAAGATGGCGGAAGCCCAAGAGCCCACCGGCGGGCAAGATTCGATGACCCTGCGTTTCGCGAAGATGATCGTGGGACATCGCAACATCGTGGCGGTTCTGTTGATCCTTTCCACGGGATTCTTCGGGTACCCGATCCTGAATACGGTCATGACGGCATTGGGTGCGCCCTTGCCGGGGCCGACCGTGCGGATCGATACGAACGCACGGGACCAGTGGCCCGACCATCCCTTCATCCACGCCCAGGACAAGTTCTCCGCGAAGTTCGGCTCGGCGACGACGGTGGCGATCGGGCTGGTAGTGAAAGAAGGCACGATCTTCACACCGGAGACACTCCAGAAGATCGACCGGATCACGAAGAACCTGGATGGCGTCGAAGCCAGTGAGGATCTGCCCGCCTTCGACAGCCAGACCGACGCCCGGGACGAGCTGCGCGACAAATGGGAAGAGGAAGCCGGAGAGGACGAAGTCTCCGCCTTCAAGATGATCCGCAAACTCGACCGGGTCTTCCCGCCCTACCCGGTCAACCATGACCAGGTGCGCTCGGTGAGTCACCGCTCCACGCGGGTGTTCGAGATCCAGCCGGACGGCGCGATCGAGAACCGACTGCTGATGCCGAAGGTCCCGAAGACCCAGGAGGAGGCGGACAAGATCCGTGAGATCGTGCGGCAGAACCCGCCCGTGATCTTCGGCCGCTATGTCTCCTACGACGAGAAGGCCGCGCTGATCACCGCCAACTTCGTCACCGACCGTCTCTCGGGCGGCGAGGTCTACTCGGCCGTCTTCGACCACGTCCAGCGCATCAAGGATGTCGAAGAGGACGAGAACACCCACATCTACGTTTCCGGTGTTCCCATCCTGGTCGGCTGGATCCTGATCTACGCATTCCAGATCGGCTTGTACGTGATGCTGACGATCGCGGTGATCTTCGCGCTGCTGTGGGCCTACTTCCGACGTTGGCATGGCGTCTTCATCCCGTTCGTCGCGGCACTTGCCACGGTGATCTGGGGCCTCGGCTACACAGGCTGGCGGGGCATCACGTTCGACCCCCTGATCCTCGTCATCCCGATGATCATCACCGCACGGGCCATCTCGCATACCGTGCAGATGGCGGAGCGCTTCTTCGAAGATTACGAGATCCTGCTGCCCCGTTACTCGGATCCGGACGAGGCCAAGCGCGAGGTCGCGACCATCGCGATGGGTGAGCTGATCGTCCCGGGCACGCTCGGCATCGTCACGGACGTCGCCGGGCTTCTGGCGATCATGGTCACCACGATCCCGCAGATGCGCGATCTGGGTGAGTTCGGCGCGTTCTGGGTGCTCTCGATCATCGTGACGGTGGAGATCCTCCACCCGATCCTGATCTGCTTCATGCCGGCACCGACCGAGCACGAGCACTTCTTGCCGGAGTTCATGATCCGATTCACGCGCTTCGTCGGAAACACGACGACGCACCCCCGGTGGAAGTTCGTGATCGCTGGGGTGACGATCTTCCTGTTCATCAGCGCGACCTGGATCACGCTCAACTTCTCCAAGGTCGGAGAAGCGAGCCCCGGCACGCCGTTGCTCTGGCCGGATGCACCTTGGAACCAGGCCACTGCGGTGATCGCCACCAAATTCGGTGGCGTGGACACCTTCGTCGTCTACGCAGACGGCGACAAGGACAATGCCAGCGGCGACGCCGAGCCCATCCAGCGCATGGAAGAGCTGGAGCGTTGGATGGCGGCGAATACGGACCTGGGAGCCTCGGTTTCGGTGGTTCCTTTCATGAAGGCCTACAACGGCCAGAACCATTTCGGAGATCCGAAATGGGCATTCGTCCCACGGGATTCGGCCAGCGTGCGTGCCGCTCTCTTCCAGCTGCGCCAGAACGGTGCTCCGGGCTTCCTGCGTCCGTTCATGACCGATGATGGACGATACGCCAGCCTCTCGCTGGTCTACCGCGATCACAAGGGCGACACGCTGATCAATGTGGCCCGAGCGGCAGATGCCTACATCAAAGCCAACCCGATCGGCCAGGTGATCGTCCGGCTGGACAAGGATCAGGCCGAGAAGGGCGCGGGGTTCTTCGAACTCCCGAAGATCAAGGACAACCTCTACTACATGCTCGGACCGCTCCTGCCAGAACGCGGCCACACGCTGAACGTGCAGATCCGCCAAAATGATGGCGGCTACGCGGCGATGCCGACCAAGCAGGTGAACGGCGAAGGCTCGATGCCGGACTGGTTCGAGGATTTCCGCGAGGACGCGCTGCTCGACTACGAGGACGCCTTCGACGAGCTCGAAGAAGGCGACGTCTTCACCTGGCCGGAATCCCTGGCCGAGTGGGACGACAGCGATGTCTCGTGGTGGTGGGAGAGCGAGGAGTACGGCATCCGCGCCGTGGGCGTGGATACGCGCAACCTGATCGTGCACGACACGAAAGCCGTCGATTCGGTACCCCGCTATCAGCCGACCAACTCCTGGACGCGTGGCATGCAGTTCGTCCTGGCCGGTGGGATCATGGGCATCCTGGCGGCGACGAATGACGAAGTGGAGCGCGCCCACGTAGCGAACATCGCGCTCATCTTCCTGATCATCTTCGTACTCCACTCGACCACCTACCAATCGGTGCCGAGCGGGTTCATCATCCTGCTGCAGATCGCGACCGCCACGATGCTCTCCCTCGCCTACATGGCCATCAAGGGAGTCGGCATGAACATCAACACCCTGCCGGTACAATCAGTCGGGGTCGGTATCGGGGTCGACTACGCGATCTACATCGTGGATCGCATCCGCCATGAAACGGCCGATACCGGCGACCTCGACGAGGCGGTGAGACGCGCGGTTCGCACGACCGGTATGGCAGTGTCCTTCACGGCCACGACCATCGTTGGCGGCATCGCCATGTGGGCGCTGCCCAGGCCGCTCGGCCCGGACCTGCGCTTCCAGGGCGAGATGGCCCAGCTACTGACCATCCTGATGGTCATCAACATGCTAGGTGCCATTACCGTGGTTCCGGCGTTCTACTCGATCTTCCGCCCGAAGGTGGCTACCGCGCTGCTCACAGATGAGCAGATGGAGGCCCGGCGCATCCAGGTGGAGATGGAGGTTCGAAAGGGCCTGCGAGACGACGACGCGTAGGCAGGGGAGGCATCCTGTTTCCAAGACGGCCCGGCCTGGGATTACCCTGGCCGGGTCGTTGCCGTTACGGTGACCCTCGGGAGGTGGCGAAAGGCCGATGGCGGAGCAGTCCGAGCGGCACCCGGAAGACGAGACCGCAACGCTCCACTTCGCTCGCTGGGTCGTGCAGAACCGGCTCGTCGTCGCCTTCGGTCTGATCCTGGCGACGCTCTTCTTCCTCTATCCGACGGTGAATGCCGTCTCCTCGAGCCTCGGCTACGAGCTACCTGGGCCGCTCGTGCGCATCGACGCCAGCGCGCGTTCCCAGTGGCCGGACCATCCCTTCATTCATGCCCAGGACGAATTCGGAAAGACCTTCGGATCGTCGTCCCTGGTCGCCATCGCGGTGGTCGTGAATGAGGGAACGATCTTCACGCCGGAGACACTGGAGAAGCTCTCGCGGATCACCCGCCGGCTCGATGGCGAGGGTTACGACAGCCGGAGTGCCGAACGCGATGCCTACCGGGAGGAGATCGAGAAACGGCTCCCCAAGGACGCGGCTGTCGATACCGCCGAACTGATCAAGATTCTCGATCGGAAGTTCCCGCCCTACCCGGTGAATCACGACCGGGTGCAGTCGCTCACCCACTCCTCCACGCGCGTCGTGACCGTCGAGCCCGACGGCGCGATCAGCTCGGAGGTCCTGATCACCGCCATCCCGAAGTCTCAGAGGAAGGCGGACATCATTCGTGAGAAGGTGCGGCAGAACCCGCCCTTCATTTTCGGTCGGCTGGTTTCGCTGGACGAAAAAGGCGCGCTGCTCTCCGCGAACTTCATCACCGACCGCCTGTCCGGCCGCGAGGTCTACAAGGCCGTCTTCGACCATGTCCAGAAGATCAAGAACGGTTGGAAGTGCACCGCCGTCGAGATCGAGAACGGCACGGCCTGCACCCTGGGCGAGTGGATCTGGGAGCCAGAAGAAGACGAGGAACACCGCATCTTCATCTCGGGCGATCCGATCGGCACCGCCTGGATCCTGACCCATGCCTTCGAGATCGTGCGCTACGTCCTGCTCACGATCGTTCTCACCTTCGCCCTCCTGCTCGCCTACTTCCGCCGCATCCACGGCGTCCTGATCCCGTTCATCGCCGCCCTGACCACCTCGATCTGGGGCCTGGGTTTCAGCGGCTGGATGGGCATCACCTTCGATCCGCTGGTGCTCGTCATCCCCATGATCATCACGGCGCGGGCCGTCTCCCATTCCGTGCAGATGGCTGAGCGCTTCTTCGAAGAATTCGAGGTGTTGATGCCTCGGTTCCGGAACGACCCGGAGCAGGCGAAGCTCGCGGCCGCGACCGCCGCCATGGCGAAGCTCTTCGTGCCGGCCACCCTGGGCATCGTCACCGACGGTCTGGGCCTGCTCGTGATCTTGATGACCTCCATTCCCCAGATGCGCGATCTGGCGGTATTCGGCGCGTTCTGGGTGTTCAGCATCTTGTTCACCGTGGAACTCCTGCACCCGATCCTGATCTGTTTCATGGCCCCGCCTCGGATCGCCGAGCACTACGTCCCCTCATTCATGACCCGCCTGCTGCGAGGGATCGGAGGCTTCGTCACCGGCCCGACGACGAAATTCCTGGTTGCGGGCCTGGCCATCGGGCTCCTGGCTTCGTCGTCCTGGATCGTCTTCACCCAGAGCAAGATCGGTGAGGCTCGGCCCGGAACGCCGCTGTTGGCCGAGGATCATCCCTTCAATGTCGCGACGGCAGCCATCTCCGGGCGTTTCGGGGGAGTCGATTCCTTCGTGATCTACGCCGACGGTCATCGCGAGGAGGCCACAGCGGACCCCGCGGTGATCCAGAAGATGGAGGAATTCGAACGCTGGATGACCGCGCACACCAACCTTCGCGTCGCCGTTTCGTTGGTGCCGATCATTCGCGCCTACTGGCAGCAGAATCACTACGGCGACCCTAAATGGAATTTCATCCCGAACGATTCCGGAACCGTACGCAACGTGCTCTTCCAACTGCGCCAAAACGGCTCTCCCGGCTTTCTCCGGCCCTATGCGACCCACGACGACAGCCAGGCCAGCCTCGGTTTCTTCTATCCGGATCACAAGGGCGATACGGTGCAGCTGGCGATCTCCGCGGCCCGTGAGTTCATCCGCCAGAACCCCATTGGCGAACTCGAACTCCGACTCGAAAGCGACCGGGCGGCCCCTGATGCCGGAGTTTTCGGCCCACAAAGAATGGCTGACCGCATCTACTACCTGTTCGGCCCGATGCTTCCGCGCAGGCCGCACACGCTTCACTTGTCGAGCCGCGATCCTTCCGGGAGCTACAGCTCTGTCGAGCTTCCGAGGCTCACACGCAGAAGCCAGGCCCCCGCATGGCTCGAGGAATTCGCCGAAGGTGCCCGGCGCGACTACCAACGTGAGTTGCAATCCATGGGAGAGGGCGGCTACTTCGCGTGGCCCGAAGAGCTGGAGGATTGGGACGCGTCGGACGTGGATGCCGTGTACGAAAACGAAGAGCTCGGGATCCGCGCGGTCGCGATGAAGACGAGAAACCTGATCGTTCATGATCTGAACGCGGTCGATTCCCTGCCTCGCTATCAGCCGACCCAATCCTGGTCGCGCGGCGTCCAGTTCGTGATGGCCGGCGGCGTGATGGGTGTGCTCGCCGCGGTCAATGAAGAAGTCGAGCGAGGCCACATCGCCAACATCTCGTTGATTCTGCTGGTCGTCTTCATCCTGCAGATCGTGACCTACAGGTCGGTCTGGATCGGCGGGATCATCGTCGTGCAGCTGGCCACGGCGACGATGCTCTCACTGGCCTACATGGCCATCCAGGGCGTGGGCCTGAACATCAGCACACTTCCGGTTCAGTCCGTAGGCGTCGGAATCGGGGTCGACTACGCGATCTACATCGTCGACAGGGTTCGCCAGGAGATCGCCACCGGCCAGGCGGGCCTCGACGAAGCCCTGCGCCGGACGATTCAGACCACGGGCATGGCCGTGAGCTTCACCGCCACCACCCTCGTCGCCGGAATCGCCACCTGGACCGCATCGAACCTGCGCTTCCAGTCCGAGATGGCCTGGTTGTTGGCCATTCTCATGGTGATCAACATGCTCGGCTCGATCACGGTCGTGCCGGCCTTGCTCTCGATCTTCGGCCCCTCGCTCAGCTCAGGCGGCGTTGAACGAGTTCCAGGATCCGAGATGCGTTCTCTTCCACGGCCTTCCCGGTGATGTCGACGGCCCTCCAGCCGTTCTGGCGGAAGAGGCGGCGGGCGCGTCGCAACTCCTGAGTAACGCTTTCCGGCTCGTCGTAGGTGCTGTAGGGCGGCGCGCCCAGCTGACGCAATCGCGCTTTGCGAATGCCGAGCAGGGTCGCGGAATCGACCACGAGTCCGAACACCCGTTTTGGATCGATCTCCAACAGCTCACGGGATGGATCCATCCCGGGTATCAAGGGAACATTTCCGGTCTTGAAGCCGCGCTGGGCCAGATACATCGAAAGCGGTGTCTTTCCCGTGCGGGAAACACCGGTGAGGACGAGATCCGCCTCGAAAAGCGTATGGAGATTGGCTCCGTCATCATGGCGAACGGCAAACTCGACGGCCTCGACCCGCTGGAAGTAATCGTCCGAAAAACTGTGCAGGACACCCGGACGATATTGAGGCTTCACGCGGTGGCGGGTCGAAATGGATTGGATCAGGGGCCCGAGCAGATCGACCGTCGGAACACCGAGCTGCTTGGCGCGATCCTGAAGCTGCCGAGCCAGGGGTTCGTGAACCAGCGTAAAGATCACCAGGGCCCCGGCCTCTGCCGCGCGTTCCAGGATGCGGCGCACCTGGGATTCGTGGCGAATCTCGCCAAAGGTGCGGACCTTGAAGTCCTCCTGGAACTGGGTCGTAGCAGCTCCGACTGCCGCAACGGCCGTCTCTCCGGTGCCATCGGAGATGATGTAGAGCTCGCGACGATCCTGTTGGCTCTGGCTTCCGTCCTTCACGCGAAGAAAGCTAGCGGGCCAGCCCACGGTTGACGCTGGTCGGGCAGCCCGGCACTTTCCAGCCGCCATGGCGTACGAACCCAAGACGATCGAGGCGCGCTGGCAGCGGTATTGGCTCGAGAACGAGACCTTCCGCTGCGAGGTCGATCCCTCCCGCCCCAAATACTACGTGCTCGACATGTTCCCCTATCCGAGCGGCCAGGGCCTGCACGTGGGCCATCCGAAGGGCTATATCAGCACCGACGCCATCGCGCGCTACAAGCGGATGCGCGGCTTCAACGTGCTCCACCCGATGGGCTGGGACGCCTTCGGCCTTCCTGCCGAGCAGCATGCCGTCGAGACCGGCACCCATCCTGCCATTACGACCCAGCGGAACATCGAAACCTACCGGCGCCAGCTTAGGAGTCTCGGGCTCTCCTACGATTGGTCGCGCGAGATCGATACCACCGACCCGAGCTACGTACGATGGACCCAATGGATCTTCCAGAAGCTGCACGAGCGCGGCCTCGCCTACGAAGCGGAGGTGGCAGTCAACTGGTGCTCCGCCCTTGGCACCGTACTGGCCAACGAGGAAGTCATCGACGGCAAGAGCGAGCGCGGCGGCCACCCTGTCGTCCGCATGCCGATGCGCCAGTGGATGCTGCGCATCACGGAGTACGCCGAGCGCCTGCTCGCGGACCTCGACGAGGTCGATTGGCCAGAGCGCATCAAGCGAATGCAGGTGGAGTGGATCGGCCGCTCCGAAGGTGCCAGGGTCGGCTTCCCGGTCGTGGATGACGACGAGGCGATCGAGGTCTTCACGACGCGCCCGGATACGTTGTTCGGCGCCACCTACATGGTACTGGCGCCAGAACATCCGCTGGTGCAGAAACTCACGACACAGGCTCAGCGCGGCGAGGTCGAAGCCTACGTGGCCGAAACGGCGCGAAAGAGCGAGCGGCTGCGCACGGCCGAAGGCGATGACAAGACGGGCGTCTTCACCGGAGCCTTCGCCACCAATCCGGTAAACGATGCGCGCATTCCGGTCTGGATCGCAGATTACGTGCTCGCGACCTACGGAACCGGTGCGATCATGGCCGTACCGGGCCACGACGAGCGCGACTACGCGTTCGCCACGAAATTCGAGCTGCCGATCCTCGAGGTCGTCGCCGGAGGCGACCTTTCCGAGGCGGCCTTCGCCGGCCACGGGGAGGCAGTGAACTCGGGCTTCCTGGATGGGCTGCCGACGCCCGAGGCGAAGACCCGGATGAACGCCTGGCTCGAAGAGCAGGGCAAGGGCGAGGCGACGATCAACTACAAGCTGCGCGATTGGCTCTTCAGCCGGCAGCGCTACTGGGGCGAGCCCTTCCCGGTCATGCACCTGGAAGACGGAACGGTCAAGCTCGTTCCCGAGGACCAGTTGCCCGTCACCCTGCCGGAACTCGACGATTGGGCGCCGACCGGAGAATTCGAAACGCCGCTCTCCCGTGTGCCCGATTGGATCCAGACGAGCGACCCGGCGACCGGCGCAAAAGCCCGACGCGACCCCAACACGATGCCCCAATGGGCGGGTAGCTGCTGGTACTACCTGCGCTTCTGCGACCCCCGCAACGACACCGCGGCCTGGTCACAGGAAGCCATGGACTACTGGATGCCCGTCGACCTGTATGTCGGCGGCGCGGAGCACGCCGTGCTCCACCTGCTGTACGCGCGTTTCTGGCACAAGGTTCTCTACGATTGCGGGCTCGTGTCGACCAAGGAGCCTTTCCAGAAGCTCCTCAACCCCGGCATGATCCTGGGCTACGCCTACCGCTACTACGACGACAACCTGTCGGATGATCCCGACACCACGCCACACGCCTACCCCCACTCAGCCGTGCGCATCGACGGCGAACGCGCAATTGCCGTTGCGACGGGCGATGAGGTCAAATCCCGTTGGCTGATGCAGGACGCCGTTCGCTGGAGTGAAGACCACAAACCCCTGCATCCGACGATCGATGATCTTCCCCTCGAGGAAGTGACCGAGAAGATGTCGAAGAGCCGGGGCAATGTCGTCTCGCCGGACGATGTGATCGAAGAGTTCGGTGCGGATGCCATGCGGCTCTACGAACTCTTCATGGGCCCTCTCGAGAAAGGTGCGCCCTGGTCCACTGACGGCATTCCGGGCTGCTTCCGCTTCCTTCAGCGCGCCCATCGCCTGGTGACGGAGGAGGAACTCGTCCCGGGTGATGGCACGGAGGAGCAAGCGCGCCTCACCGCCAAGACGGTCGCGGGCGTCACCGAAGACATGGAAGCCATCCAGCCGAACACGGCCATTTCGAAGCTGATGGTCTGGGCGCGCGACGTGAGCCGCGAAGCCCCGGCGCCGCGCTCTGGCACCCTGGCGTTCGTGAAGATGCTCGCGCCCTTCGCCCCGCATCTGGCAGAGGAGCTATGGAGCCAGCTCGGCCAACCCGATTCCCTGACCTACGAGAGCTGGCCCGAGGCCGACGCCGCATTGCTCATCGAGGACACCATCACCCTTGCGGTGCAGGTGAACGGCAAACGCCGCGATGAGATCCGGGTGCCCGCCGACGCCGACGAAGCCAGCGTGCGAAGCGCAGCCCTCGCGTCAGAGAGCGTTCAGCGCCACATGGCCGGAAAGCAGCCCCGCAAGGTGATCGTGGTGCCGAAGCGGCTCGTCAACATCGTGGTGTAGACAGGGACCCCGCCGCCCGCCCAGCGCGGCTAGGGTGCTTCGATCTTCTGGAGCGCTCGACCTCGGCGGCGGATGTACCAGACGAGGCTCCCGACGATCGAAACGGGCAGCACGCTCATCACGATGGTCGCGATGATGTAGGAATCGCGACTGCGATCGTCCTCACCCGCGGCGCATACCGCACAGGCTGCAGCGCCATCCGCCAGGAAGAGGAAGGCGATCAGCCCGAGCAAGAAGAGCGGAAGCAGGCGACGCATCAAAGGTAGATCTGCCAGTAGAGGAGCGGCCAGATGCCGACCACGAAGTACCAGAAGGTCTGGGCCGCGGCGAAGGTGCTCTGGGCCAACGCTCCCCGGCGCAGACGCGCCCAGCTCATGCCGAGTACACCGAGGGCAGCAACCGCATGGAGCCCGTGCATGCCGATGATCAGGTAGAAGAAACCGCCGTGAGTGCTCGAGGTGAGCGTCAGGCCCTCTCGAATCAAGCCGACCCACTCGACACCCTGGAAGCCCACGAAGAAGGCGCCCAGGGCGATCGACGCCGCGAGCCAGGGCTTTGCCGCCCGCCGATTCTCTCGAAAGGCTCGCTGAGCCCAGATGAGCAATGCGCCCGAGAGCAGGAGAGCCGCGGTGTTGACGGCCGTCTCGTCGACCGGCAAGCGCGGCTGCCCGGGCGGGGGCCAACCGAGGAGCGCTTGAGAGCGGGCGATGTTGTGGGCGCTGACCACCCCCGCGAAGAGCATCACCTCGGTAAACAGGAAGAGCAGCATCCCCAGCGTGGCACTCGGAATGACCGGCGGCTGCGGGTTCGTGACGACCCGAAGGCTGGCGGACGCGGCGCGAGAGGCCATGGGGGCGACCTCTTCGCTAGTGGTGGCTGCCACCGCTAGGCGGCAGCTCCACCGGGGACTTGATCCATTGATCGCCCTCGTGCTTCATGACGTCGGGCGCGGTGCCGGCGAAGAAGAGCAGCATGAAGACCAGCGCCGTACTCAGGAAGTAGGTCACGAAGCGGGGCTGCACGTTCAGATGCATGAAGTGCTTGACCACCAGGTAGGCCTTGACCAAGGCAATCCCGAAGGCGGTCAGCAGCGTGATGACCTGAATCTCGAGCATCGGGCCGAGGACACTGACCACGAGCAGGAGCAACAGAATGGCCCAGATCTTGACGTAGTAGCTCTCGGAATGCGCTTCAGCGTGTTCAGACATGGCTGACCCTTACTTCGCGATATAGAGGAGAGGGAAGAGGAAGATCCAGACGACATCGACGAAGTGCCAATAGATTCCCACCAACTCGACCCGGTGGAGTTCCGCGTTCTTCGCAGCGTCCTTGGCCACGAAAGCCATCAGGATCATGCCTGCGATGACGTGGGAGGCATGGACGCCAGCCGCCGTGTAGTAGAACGCCCAAAAACCGTTGGCGCTGATCGTGAAGCCGTGAGTGATCTCGGTGTACCACTCGTAGCTCTTGATGCAGAGGAAAATGCCACCGCCGAGGATCGTATAGACGAGGCGCCGGGCGGCGAGCTTGCCATCACCGCGCTCCGCGGCGGCATGGGCCGCCACGGCCGCCAGGCTCGAGGTGAGCAGCACGAAGGTGTTGGTCGCCCCGATCATGGTGTTCGTGTTGGCGGCATAATCAGCCCAGATGCCGTGGGACAGCCGGAACATGATGTACGACGCCAGGATGCCGCCGAAGATCACGATCTCGGAGGCCAACACCCACCAGACAGCCAGACGACCGGTGGGGATACCCGCGGCGGATCGAGTGTTCGCAATCGGTCTCATCGTCTCTCTTTCTGCTGCCTAGGCCGGCTCGTTCTGCGGCCAATAGTCTTCTTCACGGTCCGGATGGCTGTACTCGTAGGGCCCCCGATAGACGGTCGGCAGCTCCTCGAAGTTGCCATGGCCCGGAGGAGAGGGTGCCACCCATTCCAACGTGTTGGCCTTCCAGGGGTTGTTTCCCGCCTTCTTGCCATTTCGCAGGCTCACGAAGACGTTGACGAAGAAGACGACCTGGAAAGCGATCATCACCAGCAATGCAACCGTGGCCATGATTCGGAGGTCGAACATCCAATCGAGAGCCAGGTCGGGGAAGTTCTCGTAGTTGTAGATGCGGCGATGCTGCCCCGCCAAACCCAGCACGAAGAGCGGAATGAAGATGAAGTTGAACGGGATGATCGTGCCCCAGAAGTGAATCTTCCCAAGCGTGTCGTTCATCATCTTCCCGGTCATCTTTGGCCACCAATAGGTGATCCCGGCGAATGTGCCGATGATGGCGATCGGGAAGAACGTGTAGTGGAAATGGGCTAGCACGAAATACGTATCGTGGAAGTAGATGTCCGAACCGCTGGCACCGAGGAAGATGCCCGTCACGCCACCGATCAAGAACTCGCCGATGAACGCCAGGGCCCAGAGCATCGGCGTGTTCAACGTGATCGACCCGCCGTAGAGCGTGGCGATGTAGACAAAGACCATTTCGGCGATCGGAACCGAGATCAGCAGTGTCGAGATCGTAAAGACGTGAGCCATCCGCGGATCGATGCCCGAGACGAACTGGTGGTGCGCCCAGACCGTGAAGGAGAGGACGCCCGTCGCGATCGCGGTATTCAACACGGTGCGATACGCGAAGAGCTTCTTGCGCGCGAAGACCGTGATGATCTCCGCGGAGATACCGATCGCCGGAAGGAGCACGACGTAGACTTCGGGGTGTCCGAAGAACCAGAAGAGGTGCTGCCAGAGGACCGGATCACCGCCCCGGGTGGGATCGAAGAAGCCGGTGCCGAGGTTCTGGTCGAACAGCAACATGATCGCGCCAGCCACCAGCGGACCCACGGAGGCCATGAACAGGAGGCTGGCGATGACGATGAACCACACGATGACCGGAACGTCGTAGAGCTTCATGCCAGGCGCCCTGGAGTTCATGGCCGTCGTGATGAAATTGATGCCGCCCAGCAAGAAGGCGATGAACTCCAAAGCGACGGCGATCAGCCAGATCGATGAGCCTAGTGGTGTGAGACTGTATTCGGCCGTCGAAGAAAGCGGCGGATAGGCTGTCCAGGCACCAGCGAAGGCACCACCCTCGACGAAGAACGACGAGATGAGCACCAGCGCCGAGAGCAGGAAGATCTGATAGGAAAGGCGATTGATCTTCGGGAAGACCATATCGTCGCAGCCGATCATCAGCGGGATGAGATAGTTCCCGAAAGCCGCGATGAGTACGGGCATCGCCACCCAGAAGATCATGATCGTGCCGTGGTTGGTGACAAGGGCGTTGTAGTCCCCCGGCGTCACGACACCCCAGAGCGGGACTTCCATTCCGGGGAAGGCCAGCTGCATCCGGAAGGCGTAGGCGAAGAATCCGCCGATCAACGCCATCGCGATGCCGGTGATCATGTACTGGAAGCAGATGATCTTGTGGTCTGTCGACCACAAGTACTTCTTCACGAAACCTTCGTCGTGATGGCGGGTGTCGTCGTGGTGGGTCGCGACTTCCGCGGTGGCCATTCGTCTGCTCTCCCAGCTACTGAGCGGTTGCTGCGAGCGCGATCGGCGCCTGCTGCGCCTGCCAGGCCGCGTGCTTCTGTGAGGACTCGATGTAGATGCGGCCGGGCATCAAGCCATGGCCGATTCCGCAGATTTCCGCGCATTGGATGTCGTATTCGCCGGTGATCGTTGGCTCGAACCAACCGGTGATCACCCGCCCGGGAATGGAATCCTGCTTCAAGCGGAAAATCGGAACCGAGAAATCGTGAAGGACATCGAGCGAGCTGAGTTCGTAGATGTACGGCTTGTTCACCTCGACATGAAGCTCATCGATCATCGGGATGTCGTCGGCGGTGTCGAGTTTTCCATCCGGGCCCGCATGCACGAACGTCCACGCCCATTGCTGGGAAATGATCCGAACGCGCTCGGCCTCCGGTTCTTCGGGCAGGGTCTGCTTGATATCGACCCAGACCTGCACGGCGCCGATCACGATGAAGATGTCGCACACGAGGATGAGGTGATGCGGCCAGTGCACCCACCGGGCCTCGTGCTTCTCGTAGCCGGTGACGTACTGGGCCTTCTGGTTCGGCTTCTTGCGGAACCGGAAGATCAGGAAGAGGAAGGCTCCAAGGGACGCCATGAACCAGAAGCCGACCAGAACGCCGATCAGGTTGACCACGCCATCGAGGCTGGCGGCGTAGGTCGAGCCCTGTTCGAGGAAGTACTCGATCATCACTTCACCCCTAGCAGGCTGCGGAAGAACGCTGGTGGCGTAGCGGAAACCGGGAGCTCGAGGGGGTTTTCCCGGGAATTGAGCGCGGAATCGGGGTTTCGCCGCCGGTGAGTGTCCGGCTCGTGACCCGCGCGGCGCTCCGTTCGGGCC
>JAAETT010000589.1 GCA_024228115.1 bacterium | reverse complement strand
GGCCCGAACGGAGCGCCGCGCGGGTCACGAGCCGGACACTCACCGGCGGCGAAACCCCGATTCCGCGCTCAATTCCCGGGAAAACCCCCTCGAGCTCCCGGTTTCCGCTACGCCACCAGCGTTCTTCCGCAGCCTGCTAGTGCCGAATGCAGCAAGGTGGTATCCCGCAGGCCGGGATGACCGCCGTAGCGTCGGATCTGGTCCGCGTGGATTCCCAGGATCTCATCGAGGGTCAGGAAGAGCGGTTCGGTCACTCGCCGAGGCGTCGGAACACGCCGCCGTACTGCTCATGCGCCACGGCGACGAACTCCCCGACCCGGCGCCTTCGCTTCGGATCACGTAGTGGAGTCACGACGAGGACATCACCATCGGTCGAGAGTTCGAGCTCCGTGTCCGCATCGATTTCGAGCGCCTCGAGGAGGGGTCGGTCGATCACGAGGGCCAGGCTGTTTCCAGAGCGTGTGAGCCTCTTCGTCATGTACGTACGTTAGTGGGTAGACGTCATGACGGCGAGAATCGCTCAGCAGGCCTCCAGTCCGGCCCTGGCCATTCTGACGATGGGTTGTTGGACATCCCTGGAGATCGCGAGGTGGCTGGGCGCGAGTCCGAGCGGGTGAGACGTTTCCGAGTCGTCGAAAAGCCCCATAAAACCAGTTGGTTAGGGGTGTCGCCGCGAGTTTCGAGGAAATCGCAAAATGACCTTTTATTCAAGATTGACCATTTAGTCAACTTTGGGTACTCATAGGGCCATGATCGAATCCAACCCCGCCAACCGAGGTGAGCGAAGGCGTCTTCGAACCCGCGCCGCCCTGTTGGCCGCCGCCCGCGAGGTGTTCGCGTCGCAGGGGGTGGGCGCCACCACCATCCAGGACATCACCGACGCAGCCGACGTTGCGAAGGGCAGCTTCTACAACAACTTCGATTCGAAGGACGCATGCCTGCGGGCGGTCACTGAGGAGACCTTCGCCGAGCTCGGTCGCGCACTCGACGTGCTCGCTGAGCCCATGGCTGACGACCCCGCCCGAGTGATTGCCGCGTGTCTGCGCCACACGCTCCGTGCCTGCGTCGAGGATCCGACGCTCGGCTGGTTCACCTTGCGCGTGGGGAACCTGATCTCGGTGGGTGGCGTGGGGGTGGGAGTCTACGGACGCCGGGACATCCAGCGTGGTCTCGACTCTGGACGTTTCCACTTCGACGATCTCGAGATCATCTTCACGATGATCGGCGGCGGCATCGAGGCGTTGATGCGCCGACGCCTCGAGGGCGAGCTGCCCGCCGAGGCCGAAGTCACTTTCACCGCACACGCATTGCGACTTCTGGGCATCTCCGACGGCGAGGCCCAGGCCATCGCCAGTGAGGAACTCCCCGCGATCGATCTGCCGCGAGCGGAGCAGTCATGAACTTGACCCCAACGACACACCAAGGAGAACTGACATGTCACTGACCAACTGGATCCCCACACCGGAGTTCAAGGAGTACAAGGAGCTCTTCAAGGAGCACTTCGAAATGGAGCGCCGTGAGGACGGCGTTCTATTTGTCTGCATGCATACGCTGGGCGGCGAAGTTCAGTGGAACGCTGAGCTGCACCGTGCAATATGGCAACTCTTCCGCACGATCGGCTCTGATCCGGAGAATGAGGTGCTGATCTTCACGGCCAAGGGCGACAACTGGATGCGTGGTTTCGATACCGATAGTTGGGCCCAGATCGAAGAACCGGCCAAGGGCGGTGACCCGAAGCGCGCGACGTACGAGAACATGTTCTATGACGGTCGCCAGATGCTGATCTCCCTGATCCACGATGTCGAAATTCCGACGATCTGTGCGTTTCCAGGCTTTGGTTTTCACTCTGAGATCGGTCTGATGATGGACATCGTGATCGCCTCGGACGACGCGATCATCCTGGACGATCACTACGGTTTCGGCCTGGTCCCCGGTGACGGCATCCATAGCTGTTTCATCGAACTGATGGGTATCCGCCGAGCATCCCATGCCATGTGGATGGGCAAGGCGATCGATGCCAAGACGGCGCTGGACTGGGGTCTGGTCAGCGAACTGATCCCCAAGGAAAAGCTGATCGAACGAGCCTACGAGATCGCTGACCGCCTCATGTCCCAGCCTCGCGTCACCCGTCGTATCACGACCCAGGTCTTCCGTCGCCAGTGGAAACAGCGCATCGTCAATGATCTGGACGGCGCGTTCGGTATGGAAATGTACGTGGATCTGGCTACCGACGAACGTCACACCGACGAGAAGGCGCAAGCCATCATCGACGCCGAGGGTTCTGAGCTGGGCTTCCTGCGCGAGGGTCGCAAGGACGGCATGAAGTTCGAATAGCTTCTTCCCGACCTGGAAGACCGTTCAGGAGCCCTGTCCACTCTCCTTCCCGCCGCCGGCCTCGCAGGGCTGGTGGCGGGGGGGAGGCGGTGAGCTCTCACGGCCTCGTCAACACGGTGGTATCTCGAGACGAGCAGCACGCACGCTCTCGACTACAAGCTCGAACCTACCGGGCTTCAATCCGCCGGCGCGGTTGCTCCACATGGGAATCGGACGACAACTGGGGGACACCATATACTGCAGGGTATGTTCGATCTCCGACGTGAATCGCCATGAAGGCACTGATCGTGGGCGCGGGCGTCACCGGCTGCTTCACTGCGGCGCGGTTGATGGCCAAGGGCGTGGACGTGGCGGTCCTGGCGCGGGGCGACAGGGCCACGCGACTCGAGCGTGATGGCCTCCAGTTGAGAGACGGCTTGACGGGCGAGGAGACGATCGTCGGGCTCGACATTGTTCGCACTCCCGTTCGGGACGAGTTCGAGGTGGCGATGGTCTGCGTCCAGGCAACGCAGCGGGACGCGCTCGCGCCGCTTCTGTGCGAGCTGCCTGGACGTCCGACGATCTGGTACCTCGGCAACACCACGACGGGCTACGACCGAGCCACCCGGCAGCTGGGACGCGACCGGGTGCTCGGCGGCTTTCCGGGAGTCGGGGGCACATGGGAGGGCGACCGGCTCCTCTACGCGGATCGCGAGAAGGCCGGTGACGCGCCCTTCGATCGCCTCACCCTCGGCGAGGCACACTCAGACGCGGCGGCGGCTGCCGACGTGGTTCAGCAGGAGCTGCAACGCGTCGGTATGAAGATCGAGCGCTACGTGCCGATCATGGCCTGGCATTGGAGTCACCTCGCCATGGTCCTTCCGCTGGCCGGGGCCGTCTACCGGCACGAGCAGGATCTCGATCGTGTGGCCTCGGACCGCACCCTCCTGAGGCAGACCATGCGGGCGACGGCGCAGTCCCTGACCGCGATCCAGCGCTCGGGTCAGCCCATTCTGCCCCGCGGCCTGAACGTCATGCGATGGATCCCCGCCGCGCTCGGTGCGCGTAGGATTGCCTCGCTTTTTCGGAGCGACTTCGGGCGCATCGCGCTGGCCGCGCATGCCTCCACCGCACGCGATGAGATGCGCGGCTTCGCGGCCGATCTCCTGGCCCTCGCCGGTCCGAGCGCGGGTGCGGAAATGCGCGAGGTGCTGGGCACCATTTGAGGCAAGCGTCGGTCGCCCGCTCGACCCTGCGCGCTGCGCGGCGACTCCTATTCCTGCACCACCGAAGCCTTCGGGCACGAGACCAGGCGCTCGGCGAGCCGGCGCTTTCGTGGCGGATGATTGCGAGATCGGGATCGGCGTCGAGCCATCGGGCTATTCTGTCCGAGAACGGCGCAGTGCCGTGGGAGGGACGCCTACGTGAGAGAGATTTCCGTGCCGTCGAGAACGATCCCCGTCATGGCGGAGACGGAGGTGCTGGTCGTGGGCAGCGGCCCGGCCGGGCTCTCGGCCGCGCTGGCCTCCGCGCGAGCCGGCGCTCGCACGCTTCTGGCGGAGCGCCATGGCAGTTTCGGCGGGAACATCACCCAGGCCATGGTGGGGACGATCGGGTGGTATCGCAGCCCGCAAACCGTGGATGCCGGCGGCATCGGCGTGGAGTTCGAGCAGCGGTCGCTCGAGATGGGCGCTTCCCTCGACGACCCCGACGGAATGGCGCAGCTCCTCGACGCGGACCAGTTCAAGGTGGTGGCCGACCGGCTGGTGCAGGAGGCCGGCGTGGTGCCCCTCCTGCACTGCTTCACGGTCGATGTCGTGATGGAAGGCGACGCTGTGAAAGGCGTCGTCACCGAGAGCAAGTCCGGCCGGCAGGCCATCCTGGCCGAGTGCGTGATCGACGCGACGGGCGACGCCGACGTGGCCTTCCGGGCGGGCGCGCCGTACTCCGTGCTGCCGAAGGCCAAGCGGATGCCGGCGTCGACGACGTTCGGCTGCAGTGGCGTCGACGTCGCCGGGTTTCTCGACTACGTGCACGCGAACCCCTCGCGGCTGGCCGACTGGGCGAGCAAGACGACCGGCAAGGAGGACGATCTCTTCTCCAGCTGGATCGCCGAGCCGTTCGCGAAAGCCAAGGACGCCGGTGAGATTCCGGCCGAAGCGACGATTGCCGGTTACTGGGGTGGACTCACCGATGCCGGAGAAGCCACGAACATCAACGTCGCGCACTCCCTGGACGTGGATACGACGGACGTCTGGGACCTCACGAAGGCGGAGATGGAGGGCCGCCAGAAGGCGATCTGGGCGCTGGAGGCGATGAAGAAGTACACGCCCGGATTCGAGAAAGCGCGGCTGCGTTCGTTCAACTCGTCGCTGGGCGTCCGGGAGTCGAGACGGATCGTTGGCGAGTACGTGCTGACTGAGCAGGACGTGAAGGACCAGGCGCGCTTCGACGACAGCATCGGGATCTTCCCGGAGTTCCTGGATGCGTATGGCGAGGTCATCATGCCCACCACGGGACGCTACTTCCAGGTTCCCTATCGCATCCTCCTCCCGCAGGGGGTGGAGAACCTGCTCGTCGCTGGACGCTGCGTCTCCGCGGAAAAGGCCGCGTATTCCGCGACGCGCCAGATGATGTGCTGCACGGTCACTGGGCAAGGCGCGGGCGCGGCGGCCGCCGTCGCCGTCCGGGAATCGGTCCCCTGCAGGCGGGTGAGCCTTCCGGCGGTCCAGGACGTGCTCCGCAAGCAGGGCGTCCGGCTCGCGTAGGCCGGATCGTGGTGCGGTAGCGCGCGACCGGCGGTGTCGGCTTGACAAGGTAGAGCTCGTCCTTCCACCGCGGCTAGTGCTGGGGGAGCCTGATCCAGAACGCGCGGTCCAGCGATTTGATTCTCGGCCTCGATCCCTTGTGGGCGTAGGTCGCGAACTGCCGACGGAGAGTGAGCTCGACCAACGCCTGGTCCGTGCGGTTCCGGAAGAACGCCAGGACGCCTCGGAGAACGAGCCCTGCGAAGGGAGGGAGGAGCCGCATCTCGGAAGGGACCTTGTCGGATGTTTCGGGGCCGCACGGGTCTGATTAGGAGCTCAGGCCTCGGCACGTGTGGATGGCTGGACGTGGCGAAGCGGGAGGCGAAAAACCCAACAGTTCCACGGCGCATCGATAGAGTGAACGCAAGGTCCATGCGGGGGAGTTCGAGTCCTGTCGACTGCTCGCAAGGCTCCAGCCAGTTCAGTAGCTTCCCGAGAACGGATCGCGAAGCGCGTTCACGAAACTAGGCCTGACGTTGGACCACTACTTCTTCAACATCGATGTCGTTGGGAGCTGCAACCTTCGCTGTCCATCCTGTCCTGTTGGGAACTCCGACGTGGCCGTGGCCAAGGGTCTGATGGAAGTCAAGGCAATGGAGCGGATTGCAGACAAGGCCCTGGCTGAATGCGATCTCAAGGGTATCGGGCTCTTCAACTGGACCGAACCGCTTCTCCATCCACGGCTGGCTTCCTTGATCCGAGTTCTTCGGGAGCGGGAGATCAAGGTCAACGTCAGTTCGAACTTGAACATCGCCAAGCGGTTGGACGAGATCCTGGCCTCGGATCCGAGCCAGTTTCGGGTGTCGCTTTCTGGGATCAAGCCGGAGACCTACGCGCGCTATCACCGGGGTGGGGATATCTCGGTCGTTCTCGCGAACCTCCGGAAACTCGCGGAGGCGCGGGACCGCGCGGGCGTCTCAACGAGGGTCCATCTTTCTCTTCCACAGATACCGCGACAATCTCGATGAAGAGCCCGAGGTTGCCAAGCTTGCCGCCGATCTGGGATTCGATTTCATCGGGGTGTGGGCCTTCATCATGCCTCTGGAGAAGGTTCTTGCACTCCAGGAGCCGGACCTGCATCCGGGACTTCTTACAGATGAGGATCGGGTGTTGGTCGATCGGCTCGCGCTCGATCCCCTTGTTGCCCTGTCGGCGACCGCGCCCTATCGATCCCGGTCGTGTGACCTCCTCGAGCACCAGATCACCATGGATTGGCAAGGCGACGTCCAGCTCTGCTGCGGTGTGTTCAACCCGGAGCGCTTCGGTGTCGGCTCCTACTTGGAGCTTCCGATCGAAGAGATCCAGCGACGAAAGCACCGGGATTCGTACTGCTCGAAGTGCATGGAACACGGTGGCCATGTCTACGGGACGTACGGAGCTCCGGAGTTCGACAAGCTTGCCGAAAGCAAGGCGGGGCCTGTGCAGGTTTGGGAGCCACCTCGGCCCAGCCGTTGGACACGAATGTTGGGCTCCGTTCGTCACTGGGCAAGCCACAGCTGATTTGCAGGCGTTCGCCTTGCGCGGCGCAAGGCGAGTGAACCGCAGCCTCCCGCATTCTCCGGCTTCGCCTTCCACGCCGGAGTATTCGCGTCGACGGGTAGGCCGGATCGCGGTGCGGTAGGATGCTCCGGCCGCAGGAGCGAGCCCGTTGGCCGCTACTGCAGGATCCGTAGGCACAGAGCAAGATGACGAACGCAGATGTCACCCCCTGGATCGAGCCCTGGTGGACCGTCATGGTCAGCCTGAACGTGCTGGGCTTCGTTCTCTGCCTGCTGCTCTTTCGCCACTCGGCGAGCGCGCCGCCGGACCGGTACAACGGTTATCGGAAGACCATGCGCACCCTGGGGCTGATCTTCGTCTGTGTCGCCTTGTACCGCACCGTCTTCGTGTCCAGCTATCTGGAGCAGCTGGCCTGGTTCGATACGGTGGCGAACAGCGCTTTGATCATCCGCTTCCTGGCCTTCTTCGCCGAGCTTTCATTTGCCGGCCTCTTTGCCCTCTCGATGCGAAAGTTGGACAGCGATCTCCCGCCCGCCGATCGCGCCAACAACGTCACCGGGTTTCTGCTCCGCAGAGGCCCCCATGTGTTGTTCGCCTGTATTTTCATTGCCCAGTTCTTTGCAACCACCGCAACGGTCACCAAACTCGAGCTGCTCTTCGCCATCGAGGAGACGCTCTGGGGGATCGCCTTTCTGTCAATCATTCCACTGGCGATCGATCAGCTGAATCGAGTGTCCTCGGCGCGCAGTCAGTTGCCGGTGGAGCAGCTGAAGATGTACCGGATCCAGACGGTCATGATCGCAGCCTGGTGCCTGTTCTACTGCAGCTATTCGCTGTTCTACCACCTTCCCATCGAATCCTGGCCACACGTCATCCAGGATTTGCGCGCCGGGGAGGCGGTCTTCAACACGGGCATGGCGGCCCTCCGGGATGCGGCGTGGGTCGTCAACCGCACCAGGGATTACGAGAGCTGGGGGGGGGATGGGCTTCTTCATCTGGCATTCGGGGTATTTCAGCGTGTGCGTGTGGATGGTGTTGTTTCTGATGAATGGGCCGCGTCTCCTGCCCGGAGGGCCGAGAGCATGACTGAGTTCCCGACAGTCGCCGTCGTCGGTGCTGGCATCGCCGGATCCTCCGCGGCGTGGTACCTGCGCCAGGGCCTGGGTGAGGGCGCGGCCATCACGGTGTACGAGCGCGATCCGCTGGTGGGCGGACGACTGGCGACTGTCGATGTCGGCGGCACGCCGGTGGAGGCCGGCGGGACGATCATCCACGAGACGAACCGCAACATGGCCGGCTTCGTGGATCGCCTGGGGCTCCAACGGGTAGAGCCACACCAACGCGACGGGGGTGGTGCCGAGAGCGTGGGGGTGTGGGACGGCCGGCGCCTGGTGTTTCGCACCCACGCGTCGACCCTGCGCACGCGGCTCTCGGCCGCGGCCCGGTACGGCGTGCGGGCGCCCCTGCGCATGCAGCGCGCGGTGGCGCGAGGTGTCGAGCAGTGGAATACGGTCTACGCGCACGTGGAGGAAGGGAGAGGCTTTCGCACTCCACACGCCCTGTGCTCGGAGCTCGGCCTCGCCAGGATGCTCGAAATCGATGGCCGCCAATGGCTGTCGGAGAGCGGAGTGCGAGGGCGCTTCGTGGACGAGTACGCCTCTCCGGTCGGGCGCGTCATGTACGGCCAGGACGTTTCCATGCACGCCCTGGCCACTTCCATCGCCTTGGCCGGGGCCGGGCTGGCCGGCAGCCTGTTTTCGGTAGGCGGCGGCAACCGGCTTGTTTGTGAGGGGCTGTTGCGCGAAGCCGATGCACAGCTTCACACCGGTTCGGAAGTCGTCGGCGTTTCGCGGGCGGAGCCGGGATTCGCCCTGAAGCTTTCCGAGGGGGCCGCTCCCCGGCACGACGTCGTTGTGCTGGCCACGCCCGCCGGTGCGGCGACCCTGGAACTGGGCGGCCTGGAGCTGAGCGCTTCGGCGCTGCGGCCCCGCCCCTTCCAAACCACCTGGCCACGTTCGTCATGGGCGAGCCCCGTGCGGACTACTTCGGGCTCTCCGATCCGGCGCAGCTGCCCGATACGCTGCTCACCCTGGAGGATGACGCGATCCCGTTCTCGTCCCTCGGCCTCGTGGGTGCTTCGCCCGACGGCCGCCCCGTCTACAAGTTCTTCAGCCGGGAAGAGCCGAGGCCGTCGCTGCTGGATCAGGTCTTCCCCCGGCGCGACGCGGTCGAGCAGGTGCGCTGGCGGGCCTATCCCGTGCTGGGGCCGAGCCACGACCTGCCTCCCTTCCGCCTGACCGACGGCCTGTACTGGGTGAATGCGATGGAGTTCGCGGTCTCGACCATGGAGACCGAGACCGTGGCCGCCCGCAACGTGGCCAACCTGGTGGTGCAGGAGCAGCGCCAGGCTGCAGCCGGCGCCTGAGGCCGCCGGCGCCTGAGGCCGCCGGCGCCGGCGCCGTCGTCGAGGGGGAGGGCCGGCTTCGGCTATTCGGCCAAGGCCTATCGGCTCCCGTAGCTCTGGGCCAGGCTGGCGAGAGGAGACTTGTCGATGCCATGATTCGGGATGGGGTAGCGGAGTCCGTTCTTGCTCAACGCGGCGAGACCCTCGGTGATCTGTGGGAGATCGCTCGGCGGCAGGGCGATGAGCAGCTCGTCGTCTTGCACGCCACCGAACTTCCGTTCGGCGTAGCACGGAATCGAGAGCGAGGGCTCCCCTGTCTTCAGCGCATTGCCCCAGGAGTCGGCGCAGGAACTCTCGCCGACGCACGTGAAGCTGTACTTCTTGTAGTTCCGATACTGGAGACCGTTCATCAGGGTGATCATCTGGCCCGGTGTGGCGTAGATCAGGCAGATGTCCGGGTTGTCGATGCGGCCGGAGGTCAGCGGCGAGGTGACCAGGGCCTCGTACTCGCCGTAGGCTGCACAGGACATCTCGCGCTGGTGCCTGGCGCTGCTCTCGAGATCGCCGTACCAGACCCCGTTGAACATGTTGCCGCTGAGGAAATTCTCGTCTCGTGCGTGGAGGCCGACGACGGCTCCGCACTGCGATCCTACGAGGTTCTCCATCGTGATCCCGAGGGTGTATCCGAGCCAGCGGGACTGGCCGACGATCTGGTCGGTCGCGAGCTTCTCGCCGGCGGGCGGCCGGCGAAGCCTGTGGATCTCGTCGAGCTCGCTGGCATTCTTGAACCGCTTCATCCCCACCGGTGTGGTGCGGAGGCGGAGGAACTGGTTCAAGGAGCCGACGAGCGCTCCGAAATCGTACTCGGTCTCATCGCTCCAACAGTTCTTCGCCGTCATCGTGCCCCCTCCTCCATGCGCGGCGGTCCGACGCCGCGGTGATGCACGCACGCTACCCTGCATGGGCCCGAGCGGCACGGGTCGAGAGATCACCATGACGGAATCGACATGGCCGCGGGCACTGAAGCGCGTCACCGGCCCCTATCCGATGGTCAAGCTACGAGGTGTTCAGGATTCCGGGGGAACTCACCCCGGTGATCCTTCGAACCTTGGGGCGGGGTTCGGCTGCCTCGAGCTTGCGATCATTCGCGCTCTCGGAGTCGATCGAGGAGCCTGCGAAGCCGGGGCAGGGCGAGCCGGTCTTTCTCCCGGCCAGCGGCCTCCTTCGAGCGAATGATGTCCGCGAGCGATGCCACCAGGATGTGCAACCGTTCGGCTGCTTGGATCTCGATGGCATCGCGGCGGAGGTCCCGAAAACCCTGTGTTCCGCTTGGGCAGAACGCGACGTCCAGATCGCCCGCCTTCGTCGTCATGTTCACGATCGAGTCCGGAGGCAGGTTTCCGAAGAACTGCGCCGAGCAGTCGAACGCCAGGCCTTCCGGCTCGCCGTCGGTCCGGATGCGTGCTCCAAGCGTTTGCAGGGCTCGCGCGAGACGCTCGAGATTCTCCGCCTCGCGGTCCGGAACCACATCCACGTCGACGGTGACACCGACATCGCCGTGGAGGATGGCCGCCATCCCGCCGATGAGCACGAACTTGACCCCTTCCTCTGCGAGAACGGAGAGCATCCTCTCCGGGTCGAAGTCGCGACTAGCCATCGGCCGCGGCTGCGATTTCGCGCCTGCCGCGCAACACGAAGCGCGCCGCTCGGGTCGCATCGGTGAGCCGCTGTGCGGGTGTGCGACGAAGCGTGCGTTCGAACATCGAATCCGTGCCGGGGTCGGACTCGGAGAGCGAGACCGTGACCTCGAGTCCGGCGGCCCGCACGAGCCGTTCCACGAGGTCGGTCGAAGGCCTTCGCGTTCCGGACTCGATCCGGCCCACCGTGGATTTGGGAACCCCCGCCCGGTCCGCAAGCTCCGCCTGTGTGAGCCCTGCGCGGCGTCGAGCCTCCCGGACGATGCTCGCCAGCGACATCCCGTCACGGTAGCCAATCGGCTACCGGGGCGCCCGAGTGCCGCCGGTTGGGATACAAGTTTCAGGGGCCTCGACCCTTGCGTTTCCGGGCACTTACAGCCGGAGGTTGGGCTTTCGGGTCCCGTCCGCTCCACCCAGCAACCAAAGTATTTGGTTCTATTGAGCTTTTCGTGTCGACGTTTGGGCTTTGAGCGCGGTGAGAGCACACCCGTGGCATCGATATGCTCGGTTCGCAGGCGGCATTTACCCGAAGTTTCCTGCAGTCCCATCCCGTCTATCCATTCGAGTTGGGTGGTCAGCGGTTGCTCATCGTCTACGACGCGGAACACGGAATCGTTTCTCTATTCGATGGCCCCGCGAATGACGTCGTGGCCGAGATCGCAAAGACTGGAATCGATTCTGTAGAAGGGTTGACCAGGCTGCCCATCCACAATGGAGTCTTCTGGATGGTCTGGGCCCACCGGTTTCCCGAGACACTCGTCTTCAGCTAGGCGCTCTCCATCGCCGCCCATGCGCGCTCGGCCGGGTCCTTCGGCAACCACTTCGCCGTGTTGCGCGCCGTCGGGTTCAAAAAGAGTGCCACGGCTTCCCCGCGGAGGCGCTGCGCCGAACCCATCTGGGCCAGGCGCCATTCGATCCATCGCACCGAGGGGTCGGGATCGAGGCAGAGTTGCTGGAGGTGTTTCGGCCGGGCGATGCTGAGTGGTGCGCGCGGGTGCTGGAAGTTGGGGCGGGGGAGGTCGAGCGCGGATGCAAGGGGTCGGACCCGCGGTAGTGGGGTCGAGGCCGTGCTCGATCTCGTGCGACTCCTGCCGATCACAGCGAGGCGAGACGTTCCTCCGTCGCGACGTTGCCGGGTTGATCATCGCAGACGGTCGGATCAAGCCTTCCCGGCCGACGCTCAGTAGGTTACATCCAACCCTGGCAGATCGTCTTTCGCCCGGAAGTCCTCGAGGATCTTCATGAACGCCATGGGTTCGCCGTAGTAGAAACCGTTCTGGCGACTCACGTCTCCGGGTTTTCCCTCGTTGTTGTAGTAGCTCGGCGTGCAGCTCTGCTGGAACTCGCTTCCGAGCTGCGCGAGATTGAGGATCGTGTCGACCCACGCCGCCTCGGCTTGCTCGGAGACTTCGAGCGTCGAGATGTCTCGGTCGAGTGCAGTCTTGATGAGATACGCAAGATGCCTACCCGTCTCACCGAGCATATGCGTAAAATTCACAGTGAAGCCGGACTGCGTAATGCTCATGACGAAGAAGCAGTTCGGGAAGCCGTGTGCCTGCATTCCGTGAAGCGTGCGCACGCCAGCGTCCCATCGCTCGGTCAGGCTCTGGCCCTCGCGACCGTAGACGTCGTACCCGCCTCGTTGCGTGTAGGAGGTTCCGACCTCGAAACCGCTGGCGTAGATCAGACAGTCGAGTTCGTATTCTTTTCCATCGACCACGACGCCGTTTTCGGTGACGCGATCCACACCCTTGCCCTTCGTATCGACCAACGTGACGTTTTCGCGGTTGAATGTCGGGAGGTATTCATTGTGGAAGCACGGTCGCTTGCAGAACTGACGGTAGTAGGGCTTGAGCGCTTCGGCCGTCGCCTTGTCCTTGACGATGCCGTCCACGCGAGCTCGGATCTGTTCCATCTTCTCGAAATCGGCGAGTTCCATGTTCTTCGCCACGGCGTCTGGCGACAAGCCTGAAGCATCAGCGTCCCCGGCGAAGACCAGGAGCTTCCGAATGATCTCGGTCCAGCCGTCGTTGACCAGATCCTCTTCTTGATAGCCGCCTGCGGTCAAGATCTGGAAATTGTCCATTCGGTTCTGATGCCAACCGGGCTTCAGTGTCTCTGCCCACTCCGGGTCTGTAGACGCTCACTCAGAAGCGTAGAAATCTGATCATTTGGCCGGGGGGCGACGCAGCCCGCCGTTCCGGATTCCGATTCAGATCTTCCGGGTCGAAAGGTCCTTGACCCAGGGCGAACGCCCTCCCGGCTCGACCGG
>JAAETT010000588.1 GCA_024228115.1 bacterium | reverse complement strand
GTGGCGCGACATCGAGAAGCTCGTCCGAGCTCTCACCGTGTCCGAAACCAGCGAAGAGGCGACTGCAAAGCGCGTCGCCTAGGATTCAAACCGGAGCCGCCGCTCAGAGAAGATCAACAGCGGACGGGACATCCCCCTGCTCCGCAACCCAGGCGCCGATCGCCCCGACCACGACGAACAGGATCGAAACGCCCGCGAGGAGCCGGGCGCGGGAGCGCCCCTCTGGTCCACCTGTTTCGAGGACCCGAGCAGGCAGCAAGCGATCGAGCAGGCGACTGGTCAGGAAATCCGGGCGCGGCTCCACGATCCCCCCCTGGAGCAAGACCCAAGGATACAGGCTGCGGGGCGTTGCGCAGCGCCTACACTACCTGCCTATGTCCGACGAAAACACCCGAAAAGGCGAGGCCCTGCCGCCTCACAAGACTCTCACCACCTACTACGATTCGGATCCGGAGCGGAGCGCCTACGTCCACGATCTCTTCAAGCGGACGGCACCCCACTACAACACGATCGAGCGGATCTTCGGCAATGGCGGCCTGGCCTATCGGCGCCACTCTCTTCGAATCAACGGCCTGCGGCCCGGCATGAAGGTTCTGGACGTGGCGATCGGCACGGCCGCCGTCTCCCGCGGCGCCGTCAAGATCGTCGGACCTACGGGCAGGGTCTTCGGCGTGGACCCCAACGAGGGCATGCTGGCCGAGGCCCAGAAGAACTTCTCGGGCCCTCTCACCCGGGGCGTCGCCCAGGCGTTGCCGTTCAAGAGCAACACCTTCGATTTCGTGACGATGGGGATTGCCCTACGCCACGTCTCGGATCTGAAGGCAACCTTCTCGGAATACCTCCGCGTGCTCAAGCCGGGCGGCAAGGTATGGCTGCTCGAAGGTCACGTCGCCAAGAGCAAGATCGGTCACGCGCTCACCCGCTTCGTCTGGAAGACGGCCATCCCCGGCCTCACGCTCCTCTTCACCCGCGATCGCGATGCCAAGCTCTTGATGGACTACTACTGGGACACGGTGGAGCAATGCGTGCCCGAGGAAGAGATCGTCGCAGCCATGGCAAGTGTCGGCTTCGAACACGCCCGCGTCCGCGTAACGGTTCCCGGAGCCTTCTGCGAATACAAAGGCCAGAAGGCGGCCAACTAGTCGGTGCGGGGGAAGCCGAGTTCGCCGAGGTAGCGGGCGATGTCCTGGCCTGCACTTCCGACGTTCACGTCTTTGTCGATCTCGCGAATCATGCCCTCGCGATCGATGTAGAAGGTCCAGCGCTTGGCAAACAGGCCACCAAAGCCGCGGACACCGTAGGCCTTGGCGACGTCCCCCGTGGTATCGGAGAGCAATGTCAGATCGGCGTCCAGGGATTCGGCGAACTCCTGGTTCTTCTCCGGGTCGTCGAGGCTGACCATGAACACCGCCGCATCGAAGGCCTCGAGATCAGAGGCACTGTCACGCAGCGCCTTGAGCTCCTCCGTTCAACCCCTGGTGAAGGCCTTGGGAAACCAGGCCAGAACCACCCCTTTCGTTCCCACGAAGTCTTCGAGGGCGTAGGTCTTGCCGTCGGAGCCGGTCAGGCGGAAGGCCGGCGCGGGCGTTCCAACGACGAGATCTGCCGCGGCAGCCGCCGAGGCGAGCAGGCCAACTGCCAATAGAGCGATGCTGAATCGCCAACGGGTTCGTCGCATCGGCGGCCTCCTCAGGCCCAACATAGCCCGCCGTCAGAGGTCGGCGACCATGAGCTGGGCGTGATGTCTCCCACCTTGGGGCGTTCGCATGCCCGGCACCAGGCTCGGCTCGCCGTGGCGGCGGAAGCCCACCGTTTCGAAGAAACGGATAGCTGCATGGTTCTCCCCGATCGTGCCGAGATGACAGCCTGGGGAGCCCTGCTCCCGGAGCTGACTGAACCACGCCTCCATCAGACGCCTGCCGGCGCCGCGACCACGTGCCGGCGGCAGCAGGTCGATATGCAGATGGGACGGCCAGCGCGAGTCGTCGAGCTCGCCGACTGGGATTCCCGAATGAAGGACATCTCGAAAGGAACGCCAGAAGAACCCGGCGGTGCCGGGTCGAAACAACAGCCCATGACGAAACATGGCGCTCACCATCGCCCTCTCGTCGCCAGGCGCCCGCTGAGTGTCGACGCAGCCCGCCAGGTAGCCCAACACCTCCCCCGCTTCCTCCACCACCCACATCGATCCGGGCTCTTCGTCGGTGTAGTAGCCGGACCAGATGTCCGCAAAGCTCGCACGATGCCGCCAATAGAAGGTCGGCGGCTCACCCATATAACCGGTTTCATAGGTAACCCGGCGGACCCCCGGGCGGTCGTGAGGCTCATAGCGTCGGACGATGAGTTCGGAGATGGCGTGCCTCGACTCCCTGCCCCCACGGTACCAGCCATGGGGAAGGAGGATCATGTGATGCCGATCACCATCGCGGCCGGCCCTTGGCGGCCTCCCGGCGCTCGTGCTCCAGGTAGGCTGCCACAGTTGCTCGCAGGTCGATGTCCTCCACCTCCAGCTCGAAGGCCGTTCCGGCCGGTGGAAAACCCACTCTGTACTCTGCTCCATCGGGGCTGCGTTCGAGCAGGCGGTAATCCACGAGCAGGCGCCGCAGGGTCACATGGTCGGTCGAGATGGCGGGAGCCACATCGCGGCCCCAGGCGCGTAGCAGGACGTTGATCTCGCGCTCGCTGTAGGTCCGGCCGCTGTCTAGCATGTCCTATGCCGGAAAGGTCTAGACAGTTCAGGCCTTTGCATCGCGAGCACCCCAGACGATTTGAGCGGGCGTACGCCCCTGGGTTCGATACCCATGGTGAGCGCGTTCATGGTTGTAGAAGCGAAGGTAGCTCTGCAGAG
>JAAETT010000587.1 GCA_024228115.1 bacterium | reverse complement strand
TCCGGTCGAGCCGGGAGGGCGTTCGCCCTGGGTCAAGGACCTTTCGACCCGGAAGATCTGAATCGGAATCCGGAACGGCGGGCTGCGTCGCCCCCCGGCCAAATGATCAGATTTCTACGCTTCTGAGTGAGCGTCTACAGATCGATGCCGTCGTAGGCGTAGTCGAATTGCTCGGGCCACTGATTCGCGATTTGCCAACGGATCAATCGACGCCTCGATTCTCCGGTCGCATGGCTCACCGGTGCGCTCAACGAAGAGAATGTCCGGCGCCCCGAGCGCGCCAGCGTGGTACGGGCCTCGTGGGAGGTCGTGGTGGGGCGGCTTTCTACTTGAAAACGTGCTCGAGCGGCACCCGATGGGCACCTGCTAGCCTGAACTATGCACGAAAGTTGGCTGAGAAGCTGGCTTTCCAATGTTTCAGCGTGCCGCGCGGCGATTGACGCTGACGGATCTCGTTTTGGGTGGTCGATGCCCATTCCGTGGCGCGAATGCGGAGTGTGCT
>JAAETT010000586.1 GCA_024228115.1 bacterium | reverse complement strand
GTCAAGTCAATCCGATACCGCTTCTTCGACATACGGGCCCCATGAATCGGCCCGCGACACGGCGAGAACCGATTGGCTGCGGGGGACGCAGTGCTTAGCATGACAACACTTCCGCCTTTGGTCGATACAAGGGACTAGTCTTCGTCGGACTCGCGGATCTTGGCGAGGACGCTGAAGTCTTCGAGGGTGGAGGTGTCGCCAACTCCTTCTTTGCCGGCGGCGATGTCGCGAAGCAGGCGTCGCATGATCTTGCCCGAACGGGTCTTCGGCAGGGCGTCCGTGAAGCGGATGTCCTTCGGTTTGGCGATTGCGCCGATCTCGCGCGTCACCTGCTTGCGCACCTTGTCGGCCAGGGCCGAGCCTGCTGTCACGTTTCCCTTGGGGGTGACGAATGCGACGATCGCGGTTCCGGTGATTTCGTCGGGGCGTCCGACGACGGCTGCTTCAGCAACGTCCGCATGGCTGACGATGGCGCTTTCCACCTCCATGGTGCCGATCCGGTGGCCGGAGATGTTCATCACGTCGTCGATGCGGCCCATGATCCAGTAGTAGGCGCCCTTGTCCTTGTGAGCGCCATCGCTGGGGAAGTAGACGTCCTTCCACTTGCTCCAGTAGGTCTCGCGGTAGCGCGCCGGATCTCCCCAGATGCCTCGCAGCATTCCAGGCCACGGGTGTGTGATGGCGAGGAAACCTCCGTTGGGCGGTTTCACCTTCTTCCCGTCGTCATCGAGGATTGCCGCGTGAATCCCAGGAAAGGGAAGGGTGCCCGAACCCGGCTTGGTGTCTACGGCACCAGGCAACGGGGTGATCATGATTCCGCCCGTCTCGGTTTGCCACCAGGTATCGACGATCGGGCATTTCTTGTTGCCGATCACCCGGTGATACCACATCCAGGCCTCAGGGTTGATGGGTTCGCCGACGCTGCCTAGCAATCGCAGGGATGAAAGATCGTGGCGTTTCGGGTGCTCGTCACCCAGGCGAATGAAGGTTCGGATGGCGGTGGGTGCGGTGTAGAAGATCGTGACCTTCCAGCGGTCGATCATCTCCCAGAAACGATCCGGGCCCGGATGGGTCGGTACGCCTTCGTACATGAAGGTCGTCGCCCCGTTGGCGAGGATGCCGTAGACCACATAGGAATGGCCCGTGATCCAGCCGATGTCTGCAGTACACCAGTAGGTGTCGGTCTCCTTCAGGTCGAAGATGGCCTTTGCGGTCGTCGTCACGTGGGTGAGGTAGCCGCCGGTCGTATGCAGGATTCCCTTGGGGCTTCCCGTGGTGCCACTCGTATACAGGATGAAGAGCGGGTGTTCGGCGTCTAGCCTCGCCGGCTTGCAATCGGCCGAGGCGTCGGCCATCAGCTCGTGCCACCACTGGTCCCGGCCCTTCTTCATGGCCGTCTTCTCGCCCGTTCGCTGCACGACCACGACGTGTTCGACGCATGCCGCGCCCTTGCAGGCTTCGTCCACTGCAGGCTTCAATTCGAAAGGTTCGCCGCGTCGGAAACCGCCATCCGAAGTGATCACCACTTTGGCACCGGCGTCGTTGATCCGATCTCGGAGGGCTTCCGCGGAGAATCCACCGAAGACGATCGAATGGGGTGCACCGATCCGCGTGCAGGCCAGCATCGCGATCGCGAGCTCCGGAACCATCGGCATGTAGAGGGCGACCCGCTCGCCCTTCTTCACGCCAAGCCCCTTCAGGACGTTCGCGAACTTGCAGACTTCGCGATGTAGCTGGCCGTAGGTGAGGGTCCGCGAATCCCCGGGCTCACCCTCCCAGATGATCGCCGCCTTGTTGCGCCGCCAGGCGTTCTCGCCCTCGAGGTGCCGGTCGAGGCAGTTGTAGGAGACATTCAGCTTGCCGCCTACGAACCATTTGGCGAACGGCGGCTTCCACTGGAGCGTCTTCTTCCAGGGCGTGAACCAGCTGACGTTTTCCTTGGCCATCTTTTCCCAGAAGCGTTCCGGGTTCTTCTCGCCCAGCTTCCGGAGCTCCGCGGCCTTCTTCTTGTTCCAGTTGGCCTGGCGGGAAAACTCCTTCGCCGGTTTGAAGACGCGCTTTTCCTTCAGCAGGGATTCGATATCGGTCATTCTGTCTCCTGGTCAGCTGGGGGTGCCGTCGCGGACCCAGGCCTCCATCTCTTCGGGGCTCTTGGGAATCGCGGCAGTGAGATTCTCGTGGCCATCGGCGGTGATGACCACGTTGTCTTCGATGCGTACGCCGATGCCGCGCAGCGGCTCCGGCGCCTGGTCGTCGTCAGGGGGAATGTAGATGCCCGGTTCCACGGTGAACGCCATGCCCGGGACGAGCGTTCGCGAATGGCCATCCACGGTGTAGTTGCCCACGTCATGCACGTCGAGGCCCAGCCAATGACTGGTGCCGTGCATGTAGTAGCGGCGGAAGCTCTCATCCTCGATGCGTGCGTCCACGTCGCCGTCGAGCAGGCCGAGCTCGATCATCCCGGCGGTAAGCCTTCGCACGGTCGCCTTGTGGATCTCGTCGAGGCAAGCCCCAGGCTTCGACGCCTCGAGACCGATGAGCTGCGCCTCGAGTACGATCTCGTAGACGTCTCGATGGGGTCCGCCAAACGTTCCCCCGATCGGGAAAGTACGCGTCACATCGGAGGCGTAGTTCTCGAGCTCGCAGCCTGCGTCGATCAGAAGCAGCTGGCCATCGACGAGCGACTGGTCGTTCTCCACGTAGTGAAGGATGGTCGCATTGGCGCCGCCACCAACGATGCTGCTGTAGGCCGGGCCCGAGCTGCCGCGACGTCGGAAGGTGAAATCGAGTACCGCCTCCAGCTCGTATTCGTTGCGTCCCCCATGAGCCAGGCGTGCCGCTTCCTGGTGGGCTTCGCGGCTGATGTCCGCGGCCCGCCGCATGATCTCGATCTCGTCCGCACCCTTGTGGAGCCGCATCTCGTGAAGCGCGCTTCGCGGGTCTACGATGTCGTCGGGCGGGTTGATGCCGCGGCGTGAACGCAATCGCATTTCGTGCAGGATCTGGAAGAGCTTCTCGTCGAGGGTCGTGTCCACGCCGGGGACATGGAAGATCCGGCGTGCGCCGCCGACCAACTCGGCGAGTTTGTCGTGGAAGCAATGGTTGGAGTGGGCTTCGTCTGCGGCGTAGTCAGCCAGCGCGCCTTCGGTACCAGGTCGAAAGCCGTTCCAGGTTTCCATTTCCCGATCCCGAGGCTCGACGAAGAGAGAGAAAGCCGGGCCGCCATCGGTGCGGAAGACCGCGATCGCATGGGGGTGATCGAAGCCCGTGAGGTACCAGAAATCGCTGTTCTGGCGGAACGGGTAGTCGGTGTCGTTGGATCGCTGGATCCGTCTCGCACCCTGGATGACCGCGACGCCGCCGTCGCCCATGGCTTCCAGAAACTTCTGACGTCGCTCAGCAAACACGAGGCGGCAGGATAACGCCTGAAGCCGCTGTGAGGGGGTCTGCGTCTGCAGGTTGCACTGCCAATTCAGGCGGCAGGCCCCCATATCGGTGCAACCCCCCGCCTGCGCACCCGTTTCGCCCCATTCGAGCACTCCGTGAGTTCCAGAGTGCATCCTCAGGTGGCACGACCCACGCTGGAACCAGATCGTGCGGGATTTCTGAGGAATGAAAAATCATAAGCAATTACAGCTACTTATGAATTTTTCCGCAGCCCCCGGCAGAGTTGGCACGCAACGTGAATAACCCCTGAGCGTGGAGCCAACTTGGAATGGGAATCGAACGGTCTCATCGGGCGCGCAGACCTTCGAAACCCGAGTTGAGGAGCTACTGAGTCACCAAGGCGCTTTCCCCCAGATTGCACCCCGCCTGGCTCGGTGAATCCAAAGCCCCAAGTTGATCGAAGGCCCTCCGGATGTTCCGGGGGGCCTTTTCCTTTGTTGGGGCGTCTCTGGCCTACTCGTCTCCGAGGGCCGCGACGATCTCGCTGCCGAAGTTGCGCGCGAACCACCCTTTGACGCCGGTGAGCCCCTCCAGATCAGAGCCCTCCTTGGGTTCTGCCCAGGCGATGTTCTCGAGAGTGGCGTTCGGGCACAGGACTCCCGGGTCCATCTCCAGCTCCTTCGCCCGGCCGGTCCGCCAGCGCTTCAATGCAGCAACACGCTTTTCGGTGGCACGGTCCATGCGGCGCCGGACCGGTCCGTTGGTTGCCGCCTTCTTCGGTACGGGGCCATGGTTCTTCTCGGCCCCGCGCGCCACCGCAGCGAGGATTTCCGGGCCGAAGCGGCGCAGGATGAGATCGGTCACGCCCTTCACCTTGCTCAGCGCGGCATCGGTCTTCGGCTTGCGCTCAGCGATCTCCAGCAGCGCCCGATTGCCGAGCACCTTGAAGGGCGGCCGGTCGATTTCGCGGGCGCGTTTGTCGCGCACCAGGAACATCTCGCGCAGCACCGAGAGCGATTTCGGATCGAGCGCCCGCGCACCCTTGATCCGCAGGTAACCGAGGCGATCGAATTCACGCTCGGGCCACTTGCGTTGGGTCAGGGTCTCGAATTCCTCATGGGCCCAGTCGAGCCGCCCGGCCTTCTTCAGTTCCTTCTCCAACAGCTTCGTGACCTGGATCAAATGGGTCACGTCGGCGGCGGCGTAGGTCAACTGGCTGTCCCGTAGAGGGCGAGCCGACCAATCCGAGCGCTGTTCATCCTTCGGCAGCTTGATGCCGAAGTGGCGCTCGATCAACGCGGACAGGCCGATGGCCGGGTAGCCGAGCAGCTGAGCGCTGATCATCGTGTCGAAGAGGTTTGCGAACACGAAGCCGCAGTCGCGTTTGAGTACGAACAGATCGTACTCGGCGGCGTGGAAGATCTTGCGGATGTCCGGTGAAGCCATCACCGGCGCAAGCGGCTGTAGCTCCGCGGGGCCACCGAGTGCCAGCGGATCGATCAATGCGATCCGCTTCTTCGTGGCGACCTGCACCAGGCAGGTCTTGTCGAAGTAGTGGTAGAAGCTGTCGGCCTCGGTGTCGAAAGCGACGACCTTCTGCTTCATCAAGTCCCGAGACAGCGCTTCGAGTTCGGATTGGGTCTCGATGCGCTCGAAGTCCGCCACGTACGCCTCGAATGGTTGGTGGGTCCGGGGGGACACGGTTGCCTGCCCGGGGGAGGAGCGCAGCGCCGGTCCGACGATCCTAGCCGAGGGGCCATTGGGGCGAAAGGATTGACCCGGAGACCGTGTCGGTTTAAGATATGTGCCATTATACGGAATACAGTTCCATATATTGGGATATATTGGATACTAGGTAGCAAACCATTGAATTCGCTGTCCACGGTCGACAAGGCCATCGATCTCCTCCTGGCGCTGAATGCCGCCTCGAAGCCCCAAGGCGTCACCGCGCTTTCAGGTGCCCTGGGCCTCGGCAAGTCGAGCACCCACCGGATACTGGCGTCCCTGGCCCGTCGAGGGCTCGTCGAGCAAGACGAGCGCCGCCGCTACCGGACGGGGCCCGCCCTCGTCGCCTTGGGTCTCGCCCAACTCGAGCGGGATCCCATCGTGACAGCGGCCCGTCCAGAACTGGAGGCGGCCGCCGCGGAGTTGGGGGAGACCGTCTTCCTTGCCGGTCCGAGAGCCGGACGCATTCTCGTCCTCGACCAGGCCCAGGGAGCGGGTTTCCTGCGCGCCGCGCCGCGGATCGGTGAGGCGATTCCGGTTCACGCCACGGCGATCGGCAAGCTCGTGCTGGCCCACGCGCCCGATACCGTTGGCCTCGGGGGCAGCGAGCTGGAAGCCTTCACCGAGCGCACTGCGACGAGCCATGCCGCGCTGGAAGATGAGGTGCGGCGTGCGCGCCTCCGCGGTTGGGCAGAGAACCGTGGTGAGTGGATCGCGGGACTGTCCGTCGTTGCGGTTCCGTTGTGGCGCGCCGAGCGGATGGAAGGCGCCTTGGCTGTCGCGGCGGCTTCCGAGCAGATCGAGAGACTTGGCGCGATGTCGCTCGTGCGCCGTCTGCGCGCAGCGGCAGGGCGCATCGAAGAGCGGCTCGCAGGAACGCGGATGCTCCGGGAGACGCAAGCATGAAGATCTGGCTCGACGGCGGCCTGGTGGAAGAAGCAGAGGCGCGGGTCCCCGTGACGGATCACGGCTTCCTGTACGGCGATGGAATCTTCGAGGGCATGCGGGTCTATCACCGGAAGCTCTTCCGTCTAGAAGATCACCTCAGCAGACTCGAGACGGCGGCGCGTGCGTTGGCACTGGAGATTCCCGGCGGCGTCGATGGCGCTCGCCAGGCCGCTCTCGAGACAGCCCGTGCTTTCGGTCGGGACGAGGCGTATCTGCGTCTGATCGTTTCCCGCGGCGAAGGTTCGCTCGGTGTCGATCCCACGACCTGTCCTCGTTCGAGATTGGTTTGCATTGCCGACGAGGTGCGCATCTACTCGGAGGAGAAGATGCGCGCGGGGATTTCGCTCATCACCTCCAGTTGGAGGCGCCCCGCGGCAGATGTCCTCGACCCGCGCGTCAAGAGCCTGAACTATCTCAACAATGCGATGGCCAAGCTGGAGGCCCGCCAGCATGGCGCCGACGAGGCACTCCTGTTGAACGCCCAAGGCCAGATCGCCGAAGCCTCCGTCGCGAACCTGTTTGCGGTGCGCGACGGCACGCTGCTCACGCCGCCGGCCGTCGACGGTGCACTCGAGGGGATCACCCGTCGGAGCGTCCTCGAGCTGGCCGCACAGGAGGGACTGCCGGCCGAGGAGCGAAGCCTCGGACGCTTCGATCTCTTCGCCTCCAGCGAGGCATTCCTGACAGGAAGCGGCGCTCGCATCGTGCCGGTCGGCTCCCTTGATGGCCGCCCGATCGGGGGCAGTTCGCGGCCCGTGATGGACCAGCTCTCCCTGGCCTTCGGCCGGCTCACGGAGGAGGCGGGGACGCCACTCGGCGGGTAGCTTCCGGCTCTCTCTCACCCAGGAGAAGCGCATTGCGCTGGAGCCAGGCATTCATACCGACCCTTCGCGACGACCCTGCCGATGCCGAGGCGGCGAGTCATCGCCTGCTCGTGCGCGGGGGCTTCGCTCGCCAGCTGATGGCGGGCGTCTATTCGATGCTGCCGCTCGGCAAGCGCGTGCACGACAAGATCGAGCGCATCATCCGGGAGGAGATGATCAAGATCGGTGGACAAGAGTTTTCGCTTCCCGCGCTGCTGCCCCAGGAGATCCTCGAGAAATCCGGACGGTGGGGCGTGGACGTCATGTTCAAGCTCGAAGATCGCCATGGTGCTGGAGCTTGCCTGGGCTTCACCCACGAGGAGATCTTCGCCTGGATCGCTCGGGAGCTTCGTTCCTACAAGCAACTCCCCCAGATCTGGTTCCAGTTCCAGACGAAGTTTCGCGACGAGGAGCGGCCCAAATCGGGCCTGTTGCGAGTGCGCGAGTTCACGATGAAGGATTCGTATTCCTTCGACGTGACACTCGAGGGACTCGACCACGCCTTCCAACAGCATTTCGAGGCCTACCGGCGGATCTTCGAGCGGCTGGGCCTCGATGTGGTAGCCGTCGAGGCTTCGTCGGGTGGAATGGGCGGGAGCGAATCGATCGAGTTCATGGTCGAGACGCCGGCCGGAGAAGACTGGATCGTCTCGTGTGCGGCCTGTGGATATGCAGCGAATGTGGAGAAAGCCACCTCACTTCTCGAACCAGCCGCCGACGAAGCCGGGCCTGCAACGCCCGAGAGATTTGCAACGCCGGATGTGCGAACGATCGAGGAGTTGGCCGCGTTCGAAGGCGGCGCCCCTGCCGACCGCCAGATCAAGACACTCGTCTACACGATCGACGACGCTCCGACCCTGTTGCTCTTGCGCGGCGACCATGCACTCGTCGAGCAGAAGCTGATCGACGGAACGACCGCCGAGACCTTGCGGCCCGCGACGGCCAATGAGATTCGTCAGGCACTCGGCGCTTCGGCGGGGAGCCTGGGCGCGGTTGGCGCCACGGACCTGCGTGTGATCGCCGACCCGGCTCTGCAGGGCCGGACGAACATGACGATGGGCGCCAACGAGGATGGCTTCCACCTGCGCGGTGTGTCCGTCGAACGGGATATCCAGGTGGGTGAATGGATGGACCTCCGCGAAGTCACGGAAGGCGAAGCCTGCCCGATGTGCGAGGCGGCTCTCGCAGTTCGCAAGACGGCCGAGGTCGGCCATATCTTCAAACTGGGCACGGTCTACACCGAGGCACTCGGAGCCGGTGTCCAGGGCGAGGACGGAAAGAACGTCCCCATCATCATGGGTTCCTACGGGATCGGTGTTGGCCGGGCGATGGCGGGGATCGTCGAGAGCTGGAACGACGAGAACGGCATCATCTGGCCGATGAACGTGGCCCCCTACGAAGTGGTCGTGACGATCGTCAATCCGAAGGATGTCGAGAGTTCCGAGGCCGGCCAGCGCATCTACGAGAGTCTTATTGGAGACGGGGTCGATGCCCTTCTCGACGACAGGAAAGAGCGGCCGGGCGTGAAGTTCAAGGATGCCGAGCTCGTCGGCATTCCCTACCGCCTGACGGTCGGCCCGAAGGGCCTGGCCGATGGCAAGGTCGAGCTCTTTCGGCGGCGCGGCGCTGAAAAGCGCGACGTCGATGTCCACAAAGCGGCCGATATCGTTCTCAACGCAGTCATGGAAGAGAGGCGCTGAGGTCGGCGCTCGATCATGCAGGTGCATCTGGTCGACGGCCACGTCTACATCTTCCGGGCCTATTTCTCGATGCCGGAAATGTTGGCGCCTGACGGGACGCCCACCCAGGCGGCCTACGGTTTTGCGAACACGCTGCTCCGGTTCCTCTCCGAACGGAGACCGACTCATCTGGTCTGCTGCTTCGATTTCGGCATGAAGTCATTCCGAAACGACGTGTTCCCCGGTTACAAGACATCCAGAGAGGATGAAGTTCCGGAGGATCTCGCGCCCCAGTTCGAGATGTGCAAGCAGGTCGCCCGGGCGCTCGGCCTGCCGGTCTTCGAGGCTGCGGGCTACGAAGCGGATGACGTCATTGCCACGTTGGTGGATGGCCTGCTGTCCGAGGATTGCGGTGTCGAGGTCGTCAGCTCGGACAAGGATCTCTCTCAACTCGTGACCGAGGATGGCCGCGTGCGCCTGCATGATCTGCAACGCGAGACGACCCTGGATGCCGATGGGGTGCGCGAGAAGTTCGGTGTCGATCCCGCACAGATCCCCGACTACCTGGCTCTGCTGGGCGACAAGGTGGACGATCTTCCCGGCGTGCCGGGTTATGGGAAGAAGAGCGCGGCGGTGGCGCTCGGAGCCTTTGGCAGCATCGACGGAATACCGGACAAGCTTGTCGGTTGGGACGGCGTGACGGTCCGGGGTGCCACGCGCCTGGCCCGGGAGATCGCGGCCCACCGCGAGCAGGCTTTGCAGGTTCGCGAGCTGGCGACGGTCGTCCGGAACGTGCCCGGGATCCGATCCGATCTTGGCGACCTCGCCTGGGAAGGTGCGCCCGCTGGGGCTTTCGAGGCCCTATGCAGCGAACTCGGCTGGGGGCGCATTGCAGAGCGCGTTCCAAGGCCGCCTCGGAGTCGCTGAAAAACCTCGCTTCTCCAGAAATCGGGGATAGAATGGCACGCGCCGTTTTTGACCCCACTCTTCTGGAGGACCGACATGGAGATCATCACGACGAGCGAGGGATGGGAGTTCCTGTTCCGCTGGTTCCACTTCCTTGCCGGCATCACCTGGATCGGCGTCCTCTACTACTTCAATTTCATCCAGACGCCGTTCTTCGGCAGCGAGCTCGGCGGCGAAGCCAAGAGTGCGATGACCCGAGGGCTCGTTCCCAACGCCCTCTGGTGGTTCCGCTGGGGCGCCATGTTCACGTTCATCACGGGATGGCTGCTGATCTTGATGTACCTGGGTATGGGTCCGTACGACCTCGGGACACCGCTGATTACGAAGATCCTGACCGGCGGCGTGATGGGCACGATCATGTGGGCCAACGTCTGGTTCGTGATCTGGCCGGCTCAGCAGGTCGTGATCAAATCCGCAGAGCAGATCGCTGCCGGTGGCGAAGCGATCCCCACTGCCGCCGCGGGAGCAGCACGCGCTGGCCTGGCCTCTCGAACCAACACGATGTTCTCGATCCCGATGCTCTTCTTCATGGGCTCGGCACGGCATCTGAGTACGTTCCACAACGGCGAGAACGACACCGTGTACTGGATCACCGCTTTGGTGATCATCGGCCTGCTCGAGCTGAACTGCCTGATCGGTACGGGCCAGGGACGCCAGAAGTACCTCGGCAGCGTTTCCGGCACGATCCATGCCGGCGTCGCGGCGACGGTGGTGCTCTACATCGTTGGAGTCGCACTGAATAGCTAAGGGACGCTTGCGGGGACGTTCTTTCCGATGTTTCCGCTATTCAAGGGGGGCATGCCCCCTTGAATAGCGGAAACATCGGAAAGAACGTCCCCGCTTCCGTGCGGCGCGCCTGTGGCAGCTGCTCACTTTGCTGCACGGTCCTTCGGGTCGACGAGTTGCACAAGCTCGGTGGGACTCCATGCCCGCAGCTCAGCACCTCCGGGGGCGGTTGCGGGATCCATCCGACTCGGCCGCCGATCTGCCGCGCCTATCGTTGTCTCTGGTTGCAGGGCGGCCTCGAAGAGGACGACCGTCCGGATCGCCTCGCTGCCGTTACGGATCTCTTATCCGAAGGTGGCACGACCCGGCTGGCGATTCGCGAAGCCTATCCCGGTGCGTTCGATAGGACACCTCGTCTCCAGGAGATCGCAGGCCGGTTCCGGCAGACGATGCCCGTCCGCGTCTCGAGCACACGAGATGTTCTAGACCCGGACGCGCCCTACCGGATGCTCCTGCCGAACGGAGACACCCATGACGTGAACGGCGAATGGACCCGCGTGACTCGTGCGGATGGCCAGACAGAACGCCTGCGCCTGCCTTGGATGGAACGCGGAGTTCGCAAACTCCTCGTCGCCATTCGCCGCTTTCGCCAGCGGGGTTCGCTGCCTAGGGATTGAACGTCGCGAGATAGGCTTCGATCGCCGGCAGGTCCGCTTCCAGGTGAGGAAGCGGAATCATCCCCCTGGTGTCGCGCTTGGGTACGTAGCCGGGCGGATACTCGTTCCTCAGCACCTTCGCCTGCAACAACTCGAGAGATGCACCGGCCACTTCCGGGCCGACGGGGCCCGGTTGGCGGGGATCTCGAGCGTGGCAGGCCGTGCAAACGGATTCGAAGACGGCCTGCCCTTTTCGGGCGAGCGCCGCCGCGGGATCGTCGGCCTCACCACCGCATGCGGACAGGCCAGGCAATGAGAAAACCAGCGCGACCCGGAGCAGGGAAGATCGAAGCGGTTGCAGGCGGACCATCAGCAGCCGGATCCTAGCCTCCGCTACGCTGGGCGGCGATGGCGAGCCCGGTACCTCCTGCAGCGGCCCGTTGGTGCACACGGGCCAACGCTCTTACCGCATTGCGGTTGGTGGCGGCCCCACTGCTTGCCCTGGCGATCTGGGAAGGCCACACAGGCCCGGCTCATGCGCTCTTCTGGTTGGCCGTGGGAACGGATCTGCTCGATGGCCGGGTGGCGCGCCGCTACGGCGAGGTCACGCCATTCGGTGGGCTTCTCGATCACGCAACGGACGCGACGTTCGTCTCTGCTGGGTTGTTGGCAGTTGCCTGGCGCGGAGAGATCCCGATCTGGCTACCCGTCCTCATCGTGTCAGCCTTCGTCCAGTACGCCTTCGATTCGCGGGCGCTGGCTGGGCGCCTGCTACGCGCGAGCTTGCTAGGGCGCTGGAACGGGATCGCCTACTTCGTGCTGCTCGGCATCCCTGTCGTCCGCGATGGACTCGGTCTCGGTTGGCCGCCGGCCTCCTGGGTTGCAGCGATCGGATGGGCACTCATCGTAACGACCCTCGTTTCGATGGGTGATCGCATCCTCGCGCTCCGCCGCACTCCCTTTTCTTCTTAGTTCCCCGGAGGCCTCTGCCATGTCCGCGCCGCATTTCTCCGCCATGCAAGCCGCTCGGCCCGACGCTGAAACCCTGGCGATGGCCTACGAGGATCTGGAGCAAGCCTGGGCAACGGCAGCCGACGAAGAGGGTAGGCGCGCGATCATCGAGCGATGGGATGTCCTCCGCAGCCGATTCTCCACCTGGTACGAGTTGGCGCAGGCTCGCTTCACCCAGAACACGGGTGACGAAGCTGCGCGTATCGAACGCGAACTCTCGGACGAACTCGAGCCTCGTTCGACGAGCCTCGAGGTGGGTTTTCTGCGTCTGTTGCTCGAGGGTCCACATCGTTCGGAGCTCGAAGCCTGGCTCGGTGGGCACGCTCTGGCTCTCTGGGACCTGAAAGTACGCGCTTACGATCCAGCCATCGAAGAAGCTCGGGTGCGTGAGGCGAAGCTCGCTGCCGAGTACACGGATCTGATCGCTCAGGCGAAAATTTCGTTCCGCGGTGAGACGTTCAACCATGCCAGCATCGTGAAATTCGCGCAGGATCCAGATCGAAGCGTTCGGAAGGAAGCGGCGATCTCGCGCTGGGCCTGGTTTGAAGAGCACGGCGAGGCCTTCGACAGGATCTACGATGATCTGGTCCGCCTGCGCCATGAGATGGCCACGACATTGGGCCATCGGGATTTCGTCGAGCTCGGCTACGAGCGCATGAAGCGGGTCGACTACGGCCGGGAAGACGTAGAACGCTTTCGCGCCGAGGTGCTCCAGCTCGTGGTGCCGCTCTGCGAACGTTTGATGGTACGGCGGGGCGAGACGTTGGGGCTCGACCGGATGATGTTCTGGGATGAAGCGCTGGCCGATCCCCGAGGCAATCCGAAGCCGTTGGGCGATGAGGCCTGGACGACGGATCAGGCGGCACGCGTCTTTTCCGAGACCCACGAAGAGCTGGGTCGGTTCTATGAGATGATGGGGCAGCGCGGGCTGCTCGATCTCGTCACGCGCGAGGGGAAAGCCGCGGGTGGCTATACGACCTTCTTCGAGGAGTTCGAAGTGCCGTTCGTCTTCTCGAACTTCAACGGCACGTTGAGTGATATCGACGTTCTCACTCATGAGATGGGTCATGCCTTCCAGATGTGGTCGAGTCGAGAGTTGTTTCCGATGGAATATCGCTCGCCAACCCTTGAGGCCTGTGAGATCCACTCGATGAGCCTCGAGCATCTGGCGTGGCCTTCGATGGAGCATTTCTTCGGCGACGCAGCCGAGCGCTATCGCCGCATTCATCTCGAGGGCGGGCTCACGTTCCTACCCTATGGGGTGGCGGTGGACCATTTCCAGCATCTCGTCTATGAGCATCCAGAGGCCAGCCCCGCCGATCGCCATGGGATGTGGGCCGAGATGGAGCGCACCTACCTCCCGTGGCGTGCGAACGGCGGCATCCCCCGGCTGGAGAGTGGGGGGCGCTGGCAGGCCCAGCTGCATATCTACGGCGCACCGTTCTACTACATCGACTACACCCTGGCGCTGACCTGCGCTCTGCAGCTCTGGGCCTGGGCGGATCGCGACCGCCCCGCGGCGCTGGAGGCCTATATGGGATTGTGCCGTCGTGGCGGAAGTGCCCCTTTTCAGGCCCTGGCGCGGGGCACTGGCCTCACGAGTCCCCTTGATCGTGGATGCCTCGCAGAGGTGGTGGGCCACGCGGCCCAGCGATTGGGCCTACAAGACGGGTAGACTCGCGGGATGAGCGAACGCGGTGATACCCATCTCAAGTCCATCGGCTACCTGCTCTGGATCTTCGGCTTTCTCGGGGCCCACCGGTTCTACTACGGCCGGCCTGTCACGGGGACGATCTGGCTCTTCACTTTCGGCCTGCTGGGCATCGGTTGGATCGTGGATCTGTTCTTGATTCCCGGTATGGATCGGGAGGCCGACTATCGTTTCGCGGCCGGAGATATCGATTACAACCTGTCCTGGATCCTGCTCACGTTCCTGGGGGTCTTCGGCGTGCACCGGATGTACATGGGAAAGTGGCTCACCGGATTGCTCTACCTCGTGACACTGGGATTCTGTGGTCTGGGCGTGCTCTACGACTACTGGACGCTGAATGACCAGATTACGGTGATCAACGCATGAGATCGCTCGTCCCGGTCACCGGTTCATAGACGTCCATGTTCAACCTGGAAACCATCACCGAAACACTCGCTACGGCGGTTCCGCTCCTGGCGAGCGTGAGCCTCGCAGTTCTGCTGGTGTTGGGCGGGCGCTTCTTGCTGCTTCGTCGGCGCCACGTCGGTCCGGTGCTCGAGTTCGCAGGCCAGGTGTGGACCCTGCTTGGCATCGCCGTCGTGTTGGTCGTGGCCGTCCTGTCCGCACCCGTCGAGGCGGAGACCCGGGGCCAACTCCTCAGTCTGCTGGGCCTCACGCTCACGGCGATCTTCACGCTTTCATCGACCACCTTCGTCGCCAATGCCATGGCGGGCCTGATGCTGCGAGCCGTCGCAAGCTTCCGCCCAGGCGATTTCATCCGCGTCGGTGGTCAATTCGGCCGGGTAACCGAGGTGGGCCTCTTCCATACCGAGCTTCAGACCCGGGATCGGGATCTGGCGACTCTTCCCAATTTGCATCTCGTGAACCAGCCCGTCACCGTTGTGAGCAGTTCCGGGACAATCGTTTCTGCCGACGTTTCCCTGGGCTTTGACATCTCCCACGATCGCGTCGAGAGCCTTCTCTGCCAGGCAGCGCAGAGTGCTGGGCTCGATGAACCCTTCGTACACGTCATCGAGCTCGGCGATTTCTCGGTCCACTACCGGGTCGCCGGTTTCCTCGAGGATACGCGTACGCTGCTCACGACCCGGTCCGACCTTCGCGAGCAGATGCTCGATAGCCTGCACCGGGCCGATATCGAGATCGTCTCGCCGACGTTCATGAACCAACGCGTTCTTCCGACGGAGCAGCGCTTCATCCCCAACGAGAAGCCGAAGCCGCGCGCTGCCGATCCCCGTGCACCCGAAGACCGGATCTTCGACAAGGCGGAGGAGGCCGGACGCCAGGAGGACCTACGCGAGGAACTGGAAGAGATCGAGGCAGAGATTCGCCAGCTCGAGGAACAGCTACCGGGTCTGGAGGGCGGCGATCGCTACCGCCTGGAGCGCAGCATCGCCCTTCGGAAGCGCCGCACCAACGAGATCGAGGCACTTCGAGCCACCAGTGGCGGAACGGATAAGGAAGATTCCTAGGCGTCTCGCGGGCGAAACGATTGCCGAAGCTAGTTTTCGACCGCCACCCAGCCCTTCTCCTTCATGCACTGCAAGAATGTACTGCCCAATCCCTGGTGGCCGTAGCGGGGAGAGGGTTCGCTCTCCTCGCCCATGGCAGCGGCGATGCAGGCATCGCGTTCGAGTTCGAGTTGAGCCGCGTCGGCGCCGGGCTTTTCCCAGTGGCGCTCCGGTTGGGAAGCAGACGCACAGCCGAGCCAAGCCAAAGCCAGGACTGCGAGAATCCAAGCGGGGACATGGACCATGGAGGAACTCCTAATTTGGGGACGTTCCTTGCAAATCTGCAGGGTCGTCCAGGTGGCTGAATTCATGATGGGTTGCGACGCGGCCCGACTATTTTCCAAAGAGTTCCCGGTTGGCGCGGCGCAGGAAGAGGAGGCCGATCCCGGCGTTGAACAGGACGAAGAAGTTGTGCTGGACGAAGCCGAAGGCGGTCATCTGGCCTTCGTTGCCAGGGAAAAGCGTGGGCCAGAGGGTGACGGCCGCGGCCCGGAAGGGACCCGGGATCAGGGTTCCGAAGAAGATCACGGGCAGGACGCCTAGCATTTCGATCAGTCCGATTTCCACACCGAAGAGCGCGGCGGCCTTGGAATAGACCCAGACGGCAGCCAGCAGGGCCGGGGAGCGAAGCACGATCACCATCAGGTACTGCCACCAATCCGCCTGCTGGAAGGCGGTGAAGATCTGGCGTTGCCGAAGGGCAAACCCCGACATGCGCTCGCTGCGAAACAGGTAGACGACCGAAACGAAGACGATTCCGGCGACGACCGCAACGATCGGAATTCCGTGGAAGACCTCGGGCACCCGATCCCATGAGACCGTACTGCCCACCAACGCCCAGGTGAGCAGGTAGTAGAACTCGCAGAACATGATGAAGAGCATGCATCCGCCCACTTGCCATGCGGGGACACCATCGCGGCGGTTCAGGTAGAGGGCGATGGCGCCCTTGCCGACCTGTTCGTTCAGGATCGAGATGATGTAGGTGCTGGCGCGTACCGGGAAGAGATCGCGATAGGGAACTCGCGTGTTGAACCAGGCGAGGACGCGCCATAGGATCAGCGTGTCGATCAGGAAGTAGAAGAACGAGTACGGCACCATCAGGGCGAGCCAAAGGCCCCAATCGACGGAGGCAAAGATCTCGGCCAGGTAGGCGCCGGCGGAAAGGCCTTTGCGTCCGGCCTCGCCGGCGATCCGCGAGTAGAGGTAGCCGAAGCAGGAAATCGTGATTGCCCAGGGAATGAGACGCTGCGCCCAGCCGTTCTTTCGCGTCTCGACTTCCTGAACTTCGGGGGCTTCGAGCGAAGGGTCGGTCATCGAGGCTCCTCTTGGACGGCGGTGGCGAATGTATGCTCGAGGGTGTCGGCCAGGGGCGTGAGCTTCAGGCCGAGGCGACTGCAGGCAGCGCCGGGATCGATATCGTCGTCGTGCTCGAGCACGCCTAGCATGGCTCGGGTGATGGGTGGCGTGGAGGAGACGCGTTCAAAGAGCAGGGCCATTCCGCGCAGAAATGCCAGGGGGAAAGGCACGATTCTGGGGTTCCTTCCGAGCAAGGCTGCGACGCGCATGACGAGTTCCCGGTGGGTGAGCGATTCCGGGCCCGCGAGATCGAGGCCTCCGCGGTTGCTGCCGTGCTCGTTCGCTGCGAGCAGAATGGCTGCAACGATGTCTCGGGCGTCGATGGGCTGTTCCCGTGTCGCTCCCCCGCGAGCCAGAAAAGTGATCGGAGCGCTGGCTTGCGCAAGCAGGGCGCCGGCTGCGATCTCATTCGGACCAAGCACCATCGGAACACGCAGGGTCGTGGCCGGTGTCGCGCCCGAGCTCAGGATCTCTTCGGCACGTGCCTTCGAGGCAAGGCAGGCGTTTCGCGAGTTGGGATCTGCGCCAAGGATGCTCATGTAGACGATTCGTTCGGCACCTGCTTTCTCGGCCGCGCGGGCGAGCACCTCGCAGGTTCGCTCATGGGCGTCTTCGTAGCGCGCTGTCCGGTTCTCCTTCAGAATGCCCACCAGGTGGACCCAGGCGCTGCAGCCCTCGCCAGCGGCCCGAAGAGCGGGCTCGTCCGCGTAGTCGAGGATATGCACCTCGGGACGAAACGCTTCCGGCAGTTCCGCGAGGACGGAGGCCGCGCGCTCCGATCGAACCGCCGCCCGGATGGGCCTTCCGCCACCTATGGCGTGAATCAGATCTCGGCCGAGGTGGCCGTTGGCGCCAGTTACGAGCAGGGGGGCGGCGGACACGTTGGGACCATACCACGAGAGCTAAGCTGGGCGGCATGGCACGCCTATCCCTCTTCGCCTCCCTGTTCCTGGCCTCGGCCTGTGCACTTCTCCCGCCCGGGTTGCCGGATCCAGTGAGAACGGATCTGCGTGTGTTCGATCCGACCCATCCGCCGGAACTGGTGGAGACCCGCTTCGAGAGCCATGGCGACCCGATGAACGCGATCATCTATGTCGCCCAGGGTGCGGGCCCGCACCCGACGGTGATCCTGTTGCATGGCTTTCCCGGAAACGAGCGCAACCTGGACCTCGCTCAGGCTTTCCGGCGCGCGGGCTGGAACGCGGTGTTCTTCCACTACCGGGGGGCCTGGGGAAGCGATGGCGTATTTTCATTCGGCCACGTCATAGAGGACGTGGCCAGCGTCGTGGATACGGTCCGGTCCGAGGGGTTTGCCGCCGCCCATCGCATCGATCCGTCGCGGATTGTCCTGGTGGGCCACAGCATGGGCGGTTTCGCAGCATTGGTGTCGGCGGCGGATCTTTCGGCCGTTGCCTGCGTGGCATCCCTGGCCGGTGCCAATCTAGGTGCATTCTCGAAGGCTGCTGCCGATCCAGAGCAGCAGGCAGCCATCGCCGCATCACTCGATGGCTGGGCGGGGCCGATCCGCGGGTTGTCGGGGGCAGAGCTGGTCGCAGAGCTCGGCGATACGCCGGGGCGCTTCGATACGATCGGCCGGGCGCCCCTCCTGGCCCGCATGCCGGTCTTGTTGCTCGCAGGAGCGAGAGACGAAGTCACGCCGCCGGGCATTCACCATGAGCCAGTGGTCGCCGCGTTGCGTGCGGCCGATGCGCCGCGCTTCGAGTCCAGGGTGCTCGAACGCTCGGATCATTCGTTTTCGGCGGATCGGATGGCGCTGGCTGGGATTCTCGTCGATTGGCTTCGCACGAGCTGCGAAGCACCTTGATCTTCGGCTAGCCGCTACGTTCCTGGCGCCGTGTTCCCCCTTCGCGACGACAATCCCACGCTTCGGGCCTCCGCTGCGACGATGGTGCTGATCGGCGCCAACGCAGCGGCCTGGGTCCTGCTCCAGGGCCTCGGAACGGAGCCAGCACTCGTGCGCTCGATCTGCGAACTCGGCGCGATCCCAGGCGAGTTGCTCGGCAACCTGGCGCCCGGAACCGAAGTTCTGCTCGGCCCCGGCCTCGCCTGTCGAATCGAAGCGGAACCGAACTGGCCAACCGCAATCAGCTCGATGTTCCTGCACGGCGGTTGGTTCCACCTGCTCGGCAATATGTGGTTCTTGTGGTTGTTCGGGGACAACGTCGAAGACGCCATGGGCCGCGTCCGCTTCGTCGTATTCTATTTGCTATGCGGCCTGGCAGCCGTCGCGGCCCAGATGGCGAGCAACCCCAACAGCGCCACTCCGATGGTAGGCGCCTCCGGAGCAATCGGTGGAGTCATGGGCGCCTACGCGATCCTGTATCCGAAGGTGGGTGTTCATATTCTCCTGGTCCTCGGATTCTATGTGGACCGGGTCGTCGTGCCGGCGTGGTTGATGCTCGGCTTCTGGTTTCTACTCCAGGTCATGGGTGGACTTCCGGCCCTCAGCAGTGAAGGGGGCGGTGTCGCCTTCTGGGCCCACGTCGGCGGTTTCGTGGCCGGAGTTGTACTCATTTTCCCTTTCCAGAACGAGCATCGGCTGGCCGCGCACCGAGCTCTCGTTGCAAGGCAATCGTGGCGCTAGGACAGATGGACGGTCCTTCGCCAATCAACACTGGATGAAGGAGAAGCCCAGATGAACGAAACGCTCGAGACGATTCGCGAAGCCGCCCTCGCCTGGACACCCGATCTGGTGGCGGCTGCCGCCATCCTGGTGATCGGGTGGTTCGGCGTGAAGCTCGCTCAATCCCTGCTGCGGCGGGGCATGAGACGCGCTGGTGTAGAGCCCACCCTCATTCGCTTCAGTGCAAGCCTCGTCTACATGGCGCTGATGGCAATGGTGGTGATCTCGGCTCTCGGCCGCCTGGGCGTCAACACTACGTCGTTCGCGGCAGTGATCGCCGCCGCGGGGCTGGCGATTGGCCTGGCCTTCCAGGGCTCGCTTTCCAACTTTGCCTCGGGCGCTCTGCTGATCATGTTTCGGCCCTTCGAAGTGGGCGATTACGTGGAGGTGGCAGACGTCAGTGGGACGGTCGAAGAGATCCAGGTCTTCAGTACCATCTTGAAGACGCCCGACAACCGGAAAGTGATCGTTGGAAATGCTTCGGTTACCAGTGCGAGCATCACGAACTACGCCGCCTACGACACGCGGCGGGTCGACATGGTTTTCGGCATCGGATATGCGAGTGATATTCCGGCCGCTCGGCAGGTGATCGACAGTATTCTGGCGGACGACGATCGCGTGCTCGCGGATCCCGAATGGACCATCGCGGTTTCCGAGCTTGCAGACTCGAGTGTGAACTTCGTCGTGCGTCCCTGGGTCGCGACCGCAGACTATTGGGCCGTGAATTTCGACGTGCACGAGAAGATCAAGACCCGTTTCGATGCGGCGGGAATCTCGATCCCTTTCCCCCAGACGGATGTGCACCTGCACAACGTGGCGTGATCACGGGTCCACGTCGCTCGGGTCAGCTCGCGAGAAGCCTGTCCCGAGCGCCGTAGCCATTCAGCCGATCTTCGCGAAGAAAGGCGACGAGCAGCATCCCGGATTCCAGGGCCAGATCGACGGCCAAGGACGTCGGAGCCGATACGGCTGCGACCACGGGGATCCGAGCGGCCAGGGCCTTCTGAACGATCTCGAAGGAGATACGCCCCGAGACGAGCAGAGTATGGCCCATGAGAGGGAGGCGGTCGTTCCGGAGCGCCCAGCCGATGGTCTTGTCGACGGCGTTGTGGCGGCCGACATCCTCGCGGGCGACCAGCAGCCGGCCTTTGCGATCGAAGAGGCCTGCCGCGTGCAGGCCGCCGGTTTCCTCGAAGACGACCTGCGCGGCGCGAAGCCGCTCCAGAAGTGGGAGGAAGTGACGGGGCTCGAAGCAGGTCGGGTCATCGAGAGCCGGAGCCACGCGAAGCGCGCTCTCGAGACTTCCCTTGCCGCACACGCCGCAGCTCGAACTGGCGACGAAGCTTCGCCGCAAAGACTCGAGATCCACCTGGGATTCGTCGGCGAGGTTCACGCGGACCACGTTCGCATCGTCCTCGCCCCCGCTCTGATGGTGCACGGATGCCAGGGCCTTGCGAGAGGACACGATTCCCTCGCTGATCAGGAAGCCTGACGCGAGCTCGAGATCGTGCCCGGGAGTACGCATGAGCACGGCCAGCTGCGTGCCTCCAACCTGGATTTCCAGGGGTTCCTCATGGGCGACCCGGTCGGACGAAGCTTCGAAGGCGTGGTCGCGGAGCCGGGCCAGCTCGACTCGCCGACTGCCCTCGCGGACCGCATCGTCTCGCACGCTCATGATCTTGGATTCGGCGACTGGAGAAGAGCGAGGCGTCGGGGCCGGCGCCTCATTCCATGCCGAGTTCGAGCTTGGCCGCCTCGGACATCATCGACGGACTCCAGGGCGGCTCCCAGACCAGATCGAGCATCACATCCGTCACGCCCTCGACGGCACGCGCCTTGGCTTCCACCTCGGGCGGCAGGGTCTCCGCTACGGGGCACATCGGCGAAGTCAGCGTCATGACGATCCTGACTTCGCCGGAATCATCCGATTCCACTTCGTAGATGAGTCCGAGTTCGTAGATATCGACCGGGATCTCCGGGTCGTAGACCGTGTGGATCATCTCGACCACGCGTTCTTTGATTTCTTCAGCGCTGGCCACCGGGGCCCCTCCTCATTCGGTCTTCGCGGTCTCGCCGCTGTCTTCGAGCGCGGATTTCAGCGTATGCCAGGCAAGCGTCGCGCATTTCACCCGCATCGGGAATTCGCGAACGCCTGCAAAGACGGCGAGCTTCCCCACGCCCTCCGTGGCCGGCTCGTCCAGGGCGGGGCTCGTCACCAGGTCGTGGAAGGAATCGAAGAGTGCGAAGACTTCCTCCAGTGGCTTGCCCTTGATGGCCTCCGTCATCATCGATGCCGAAGCCGTCGAGATGGCACAGCCGGAGCCCTGGAAGCCCGCGTCGGCGATCGTTCCGTCCTCCACCTGTAGATAGACCGTTACCTTGTCCCCGCATAGCGGGTTGAACCCGTCGGCGTCATGGTTTGCGGGGTCGGGCACACGGAAGTTCCTCGGCTTCTTGTTGTGGTCGAGGATCGTGGTCTGGTAGAGCTCGCGCAGATCGTCCATCAGCGAAACATCTCGATGGCCTTGTGAAGACCCTGTGCCAGATGGTCGAGGTCTTCGGAGATGCTGTAGAGGCCCAGCGAAGCGCGCGCTGTCGCCGGAACGTCGAAGCGTTCCATCAGGGGTTGCGCACAGTGGTGGCCCGCCCTGATTGCGATGCCCTCCATATCGAGGATGGTGCCGAGATCGTGGGGATGGATTCCATCCACGACGAATGAGAGAACGCCGGTCTTGTCCGCGGCCGTGCCGATCAGGCGAACCTCGGGGATCGCTTCGAGGAGCTTCGTTCCGTAGGTCGTGAGTTCCAGTTCGTGTCGTTCGATCTCGTCCATGCCCAGGCCGCTCAAGTAGTCGATGGCGGCCCCGAGGCCGATGGCACCGGCGATATCCGGCGTGCCGGCTTCGAATTTGTAGGGAGCAGGCTTGAAGGTGCTCTTCTCGAAGGAGACGGTTTCGATCATGTCACCGCCGCTCTGGTAGGCGGGCATCGCCTCGAGCAGTTCGGCGCGGCCATAGAGAATGCCCACGCCGCTCGGGCCATAGAGCTTGTGGCCCGAAAAGACGTAGAAATCGCAGCCCAGCTCCTGGACATCGACGCCGAAGCGGGGAACGGCCTGCGCGCCGTCGAGCAACACCGGGATGCCGCGCTCATGGGCGATGTTGATGATCTCGCGCACCGGGTTGATCGTACCGAGGGCGTTGGAGACGTGACTCACGGCAACGAGCCGGGTGCGATCCGAAATCAGGCTTTCGAAGGCATCCATGTCGAGTTCGCCGGCATCGTTGATCGGTACGACCCGCAGGCGCGCATTCTTTTCCTCGCAGAGCAGCTGCCAGGGCACGATGTTGGCGTGATGTTCGAGCGTGGTGATCAAGATCTCATCGCCGGTGTTCAGGTTCTGGCGTCCCCAACTCGCTGCGATCAGATTGATCGATTCGGTCGCATTTCGGGTAAAGACGATCTCGCGGCTCTCTGCGGCACCTAGAAAGGCCGCCACTTTTCCGCGTGCATCTTCGTGCATCCGCGTTGCTCGTTCCGAGAGCTCATAAACACCCCGGTGGATGTTCGCGTAGTGATTTTCGTAGAAATCGCTGATGGCGTCGATCACGGCGCGGGGCTTCTGGGCGCTGGCTGCCGTGTCGAGATAGACGAGCGGCTTTCCTCGACTCGTTCGTTCGAGAATCGGGAAATCACTGCGAATGGAGTGGGGGTCGAAGCTCATGCGGCCTCTACCGCGGCTTCGAGCCGCTCGATGAAGAGAGCGCTCATCCCTTCTGCCAGCGACGGCTCCGGGAGGGCCGACAGGACTTCCGCGGCAAAGCCCCGCGTCAGCATGGCACGGGCGTGGTCTTCATCGATGCCACGGCTGCGCAGGTAGAAGATGGCTTCTGCATCCAGGCGCCCGATCGTAGCGCCGTGACTGCACTTGACGTCGTCTGCATGGATTTCGAGTTGGGGCTTGGTGTTGATCTCGGCTTTGTCGGAGAGCAGGAGATTCGGATTCGATTGTCTGGCGTCGCTCTTCTGTGCGTCGGGCCGCACGATGACCTTGCCGCGGAAGACGCCGCGGGAATTCTCGGCCAGGACGCCCTTGTAGAGTTCGTCGCTGGTGCAGTGGGGCACTGCGTGGTCCACCCATGTGTGGTTGTCGACCAGGCCGGCGCCGCGGCCGAGGTAGAGCCCGTTCATCGTGCATTCAGCGCCTTCACCGGCCAGGACGACCGAAAGGTCGTTGCGCACGAAGCAACCGCCCAGGCTGATGGTGTGGGTACTCAGGCGTCCGTTCCGCTCGACACGGCCCGCGACATGGCCGATGTGGAAGCCCGCATCACCTGCGCGCTGGAGGATGATCAAATCGAGGGAGGCATTTTCGGCGACCTCGATCTCGACGACCGAGTTGGCGAAGTGGTGTCCCGCGACGAGGGATACGTGATCGAGAATGATCGTTCCGCGGCTGCCCGGATCCGCGTCGATCAAGACGCGCGGGTGGCTCGCCGCATCCTCGGAGCCCTGGGCGAAGACGAGATGCACGGCGCGTGGATCGTCGCCGTGGACGTGGACTCGGGCGCCATCGCTAGCCAGGGCGCCGTTCAGGGCGACGAAAGGATGGGCCTTCGCATCTGCCAGTTGGCCTAGCAAAGCGGGAGGAGCCGTGGCCGCCGCGAGGGCGGTCACCTCCGAAGCGCCCGGCGAGCCGTGGAGCTCGGGATGGTGGTGTCCGTCGACGAAGACTTCCAGCCCACAGGCGAAGATGGGCGTGGCGACACCTTCGATCGCGTCGCGAGACGGGGTGAGCCTTTCGTGGAGAGCGGCCCATTCGATGCCGGCCAGGGGTGTGACGTTCGTGTAGCGCCACTCCTCCTGCTTCGTATCAGGAAGACCCTGGTCGGAAAACGCAGCAATGCCGGCCCGGCGCAGTTCGCCGAACACGGGGCTCGGAGCTTGATCCCCGGCTTGAACCAGGAAGCGCTCCGCGGCGCTCTTCAACGCGTCACTCACGCGCGAGCCTCCTCGATCCAGCCGTACCCCTTCTCTTCGAGTTCGTGCGCCAGTTCCTTGCCGCCACTGCGAATGATGCGTCCTTCGGAGAGCACGTGAACGAAATCGGGAACGATGTAGTCGAGCAAGCGCTGGTAGTGCGTGATCAGCAGCATCGAGCGCTCCGGGCTGCGCAAGTGGTTCACGCCCGTCGCCACGACGCGAAGGGCGTCGATGTCGAGGCCCGAATCGGTTTCGTCGAGAACCATGAGCTTCGGCTCCAGGAGCAGCATCTGAAGCACCTCGTTGCGCTTCTTCTCTCCCCCGGAGAATCCTTCGTTGATCGGCCGGCCCATCAGATCCTTGGGCATCTCGACGATCTTCATCTTCTCCTTGACGACGGTGAGGAAATCCATGGCGTCGAGTTCCTCTTCGCCCCGATGAGCGCGGATCGCGTTCAGCGAAGCCTTGAGGAAGTAGTTGTTCGTCACGCCGGGGATCTCGACTGGATACTGGAAGGCGAGGAAGATTCCGTCTCTCGCGCGCTGCTCCGGTTCCAACTCGAGCAGGTTCTTCCCCTGATAGAGAACGGAACCCTTCGTCGCTTCGAAGGCCGGTCGGCCCGAAAGGACACCGGCCAGGGTGCTCTTTCCGGAGCCATTCGGGCCCATGATGGCATGCACCTCACCCGGGCGAATCGTGAGGTTTATCCCTTTCAGGATCTCCGCTTCTCCCGCTGTGGCATGGAGGTTCTCGATTTCGAGCATCGTCACTAACCCACACTCCCTTCCAACGATACGCCTAGCAATGCCTGGGCCTCCACGGCGAACTCCATCGGGAGTTCGCGGAGCACCTCCTTGCAGAAGCCGTTCACGATCATCGAGATCGCGTCCTCCTCGGAAATTCCGCGTTGTCGGCAAAAGAAGAGCTGATCTTCCCCGATCTTGGACGTGGTGGCCTCGTGTTCGAGGGTGGAAGACGCGTTCTTGACCTCGAGGTAGGGGAAGGTGTGCGCGCCGCATTTGTCGCCGAGCAAAAGGGAATCGCACTGACTGTAGTTCCGCGCACCATGTGCCTTCGGGCCGATGCGTACGAGGCCGCGATAGCTCTGCTGGCCGTGTCCCGCGGAGATACCCTTCGAGATGATCGTGCTCTTCGTGTTCTTGCCGATGTGGATCATCTTCGTGCCGGTGTCGGCCTGTTGCCGGTTGTTCGTCAAGGCGACCGAGTAGAACTCCCCCACGGAATCGTCGCCCTGGAGGATGCAGCCCGGATACTTCCAGGTGATGGCAGAACCGGTCTCGACCTGGGTCCAGGAGATCTTCGAGCGCTTGCCGCGACAAGCGCCGCGTTTCGTCACGAAGTTGTAGATGCCGCCCTTGCCATCCTTGTCGCCCGGGTACCAGTTCTGGACGGTCGAGTACTTGATCTCGGCATCGTCCAGTGCGACCAGTTCCACGACGGCCGCGTGCAGCTGGTTTTCGTCGCGCATCGGTGCCGTGCAGCCCTCGAGGTAGCTCACGTAGGAGCTCTCTTCGGCAATGATCAGGGTGCGCTCGAACTGGCCCGTTTCCTGTGCATTGATCCGGAAGTAGGTCGAGAGCTCCATCGGGCAGCGCACTCCCTTCGGGATGTAAGCAAACGAGCCGTCGCTGAAGACAGCGGAGTTGAGGGCAGCGAAGAAGTTGTCCGAATAGGGGACGACCGACCCGAGGTATTTCCGAACGAGCTCCGGATGATCCTTGACCGCTTCAGAGAAGGAACCGAAGAGGATGCCCTTCTTTTCGAGTTCGTCCTTGTAGGTCGTTGCGACCGAGACACTGTCGAAGACCGCATCGACGGCGACACCCGAAAGGCGCTTCTGTTCCTGAAGCGGGATTCCCAGCTTGTCGTAGGTTGCGAGAAGCTCCGGATCGACCTCGTCCAGGCTCTCGAGCTGCTTCTTCTGCTTGGGAGCGGCGTAGTAGTACATGTCCTGGAAGTCGATCTCCGGGTAGGAGATATTCGCCCAATCCGGGCGGTGGCCCTCCGCGAGCATCTGTTGAAAGCGCTTGAAGGCCTTGAGGCGCCATTCGAGCAGCCACTCGGGTTCATCTTTCTTGGCAGAGATGATCCGGACGATCTCCTCGGAGAGCCCCTTCGGAATACGCTCCTCTTCGATGTCCGTGACGAAGCCGTATTCGTACTCGCGCTCCGCGAGTTGTTCGATGGTCTCTGACATGGGGTTCCGGATCCTGTGCTAGGCGATGGCCAGAGTGGTTCGGTGGCGGGGAGGCATGTCGGCGGCGAGCTCGGCCAGGCTGACCTGAGTGAGCGTGGTCTGGATGGCGCTGTTGATGCGTTGCCAGGGCGCGCGCAGGCCGCAATGCGATTCCTGATCGCAGAGGCCATCGGCGGTGACACATTCCATCAACGCGATCGGGCCTTCGAGGGCCTCGACGATCTCCGCCACGTTCACGGTTTCCGGCTTCCTCGCGAGCTGGTAGCCGCCCCGAGAGCCGCGCTGAGAAACCAGCAGGTCCGCGCTTGCCAGGGATTTCAACATCTTGCTCACGACCGGTAGCGGCAGCTCGGTGGCTTCCGACATTTCACGTGCCGTCAGCGTCGTGCCGCTGGCCTCCTGCGCGAAGCGGACGAGCAGGACGATCCCGTAGTCGGTGAGCTTGGTGATTCGGAGCATGGGTTGGCTGGCCTGGGGGGCTCGAGGAGGAGCGAAATATATCGGACCGATTCAGTCCTGTAAATATCGGACCGTCCCGGTTCTAGTTGAGCCACCCAGAATCCCCCAGGGGACTCACATATAGCCGAGTGCCTCGAGCTGGCGGCGGGTCTCGGGATCCAGCGCTTCCGAGTCGGAGGGGGTCAGGGTCGGCTGGGGAGCGACAGCGTCTGGGCGGGGGCCGGGAAAGCGCTCCAGCCAGGCGTCGAGCTCGCGTCGGAGGGCGGCGGCTCGCTCCGGATCCTCGGCGAGGGCGTCTCGAGCTTCTCCCGGGTCGGCGTCCAGGTCGTACAACCGCTCACCGCCGCGCCGCACGACGAGCTTGTGCCCATCGCGGCGGATCGCCCAGACGGGCGTATCGAGCTCGTCCGCGCTGCGGCTTCCAGCCGGATCGATACGGCTGAGCATCCAGGCTTCCGGGTAGACCTCGGCGTAGGTCGCTTCGCGGGGTTGCCGCGCATCGGGGAGGAGGCTCTGGGCGGGGCTGTCGTCCTGCTCGAGGCCCGCCCAATCGATCAAGGTCGCGTGCAGGTCGAGGGTCTGGTGGGCTTCCCGGATCCGCTCGCCGGCGGGAAACACATCCGGAGCCCGTGCGATGAACGGCACCCGGATCAGCGCATCGTTCAAGTCGAATTGATGGCCCCAACGATCGGCTTCCCCAAGGTTGTCACCGTGATCGGATGTGACGATGAGAAGAACGTCGTCGAGCTCCACGTGGCTGCGGATCACCTCGAGGATCCGACCGATGGGCCGATCCTGATAGCGAACACCGCTGCGATAGAGCGCCCGTGTGGCCGCAACGCGCCAGGGTTGCCTCGGCGGGTTCGAATGCCAACGCACCGGGTGGTATCCGCGCATGGCACGGATGCCCCGGAGCCAGCTACCCGGGCCCTGAACGCCGCGATCACGCAGCGGTGGGAGGTAGGGATTGTGGGCTTCGAAGGGATTCAGGAACAAGAAGAAGGGACGATCCGCATCGAGCTGGCCATCCAGGTGTCGATCGCGGTCTCCGCTTCCGAGGCACCCCGGTCGATCCACTGCTCCCAGCCGAGACCGCAGTAGCGCATCGCTCGTGACAGCAGGAGTTTGTCCCGGTGGAGGTGGTTCACTTCTTCGAAATGCTGAAAACCCTGCACGATGTTCGCGACCCGCAACCAGCTGTTCGAGGAAATGGCAGCGGTCTGGTAGCCCGCAGTGGCGAGCCGTTCCGCTGTCGTTTCGAAGGCGGCATCCAGTCGGCGCGGCGTGCCGTTTCGCACACCGTGGGTGCGCGGGAAATGCCCGGTGAACATCGATGCGTGGGAGGGCGCAATCCACGGCGAGGTACTCACGACCTGTTCGAACACACTGCCTCCTGCGGCCAGGCGATCGAGCACAGGAGTCACGCCAGGGCCGGCGTCGTAGGCGCCGAGTGCGTCCGCTCGTGTCGTGTCGAGCAGGAGAACCACCACCGAGCGCGGCGCCGGCCTCGGGTGGTCCGGTTTCGATGGAGAAGGGGAGGGCCAGGTGACGAGGAGACCGAGCACGAGGACGAGCAAGCCATCCAATGGGACGTGGCCCGGGCGTAGTCGGACGAGCAGGGTGAGGCAGCCGATGCCAGCCGCAAATCCCGCAAGTACGGGGGCCGGATGAGCGCCTAACAGCGGAAACAAGTCGGCAGCAAGGACTCAGGCAAGGACACCCGCCCACAAGAATACGTTCGTCCGAGCCAGCGACGCTTCTGCCCATCGCTTCGGTAGCAACTGGCGCGTTGCAGCGCTGACTAGCGTGAATACGAAGGACGGAACGAGCAGGCTCAGCCAGGTGACCCTGCCGAGGAAGCGGAGGTGCAGCTCGCCGCCCAGGAAAAAGAGCAGGCCAAACGAGAAGAACAGCGCGAACAATCCAGCTGCCGCCCCAAGCAGGCCCCCGCTGGTCATCGGCCCGAGCCTGGGGATACGCGGCCAGAGAAGGCCGATTGTGCCGCCGGTTGCTGCGCCGAAGAGCCCCATCAGTGTGGTGGCGGCCACTGCCTCTCCCGAGGTCGGAGGGAACCGGACGAGCGCCACATCCATCAACGCGGCCAGCGTCATCCCAAATGCACCGGCTCCAGCCGCACCGATCCCTGCGTGGGCGAGCCCTTTGTCCTGATCCCGTGTGTTCACTGCATCCCGCTCACTACACCTCGATATCGGTGAAACGGACCAGCGGCCACAGCACACCTTGCCCATCATGATGCCAGCCAAGAGGAGGCGCCTGCATTCGCCCTAGCGGGGCGATGCGCGAAGGCGCCAGCGGCCCCAGGGCCTCGAGGATCCGGGCCTTCTCGTCGGGCCCGGCGGCCAGCCCCACGGCAGCCAAGCGGGGAGCGAGGGGTGCCAGGCTGGTTTGCAGGGAGGCAAGATCGGGCACCGGATGCAGGCGGAGGAAGCGATGCAGCGGCGCCGGACCCGTCAAGGAAGAGCTTTCGATGACGAGGGTCCAGCCCTCGCCGACGTGCAGACGCACGCGCTCATTCGACGCTGCACGAAGCTCTGCACCGTCACGTTCCTGGGCGAGCGTCGCTCCGGCTTCAGGCGAGATCGTGCCACGAGGTAGCTTTTGAGCCACTTGCCCGAAGGCCCGAACCAACTCGGCTTCGAGGGAGGCCGGTACCTCGCCATCTGGAGCAAGCACCCAGGCCGCGATCGGTGAGAGGCAGCCGAGTTGATCCCACAATGCCACGTCGAGTGCGAGCGCGTCCGCCACCTGGGCCGGGTCGGCTTCGGCGCCGATCACCGCCACCGACAAACGATGCCCATGACCCACGAAGCGCGTTCCCGGATCGATTCGCCCGGCAATCTCGGCGAGCGTTTCGTCGGAGCCCGTGGCGACGACGCATTCCGCTCGAAGGAACGCATCCAGCGCTTCCCGCTCGTCGCGAGAGATCGTGGTCAGGGAGAGGCATGCGCCGAGTTCCGGATCCAACCGGTTCAACGCAGCGGCGATGGTCGCGGCGGTCACGGAATCGTGTCGGCCGCTGCGGGCAAAGACGGGGGATCCGACGACCAGAGGTGCGACGAGCGAGAGAATGCTCGGCATCGGAAGCGCGCCTCCGAGAAGCACTGCGGTGGAGTCGAAGCCGCGGGCGCGTTGGGATGCATCCTCGCCCAGTTCCCTACGGACGAGGTTGCGCAAGGCTTCGCCCGTCCAATTCGCGAGGGCCAGCTCGAGGCCAGCTCGCAAGTTCGCTGGGTGGAATCCCGTGGCTTCGGGCAATGTGGTCGCGAGGTGTCGACGAATTTCCGAGCTCGGAAGCGCGAGCTCATCCAGGAGCATTGCCAATGCTCCCAGGTTGGCCTCCTGGTCCCGTGCGCCCAGGGCGCGGCCCGCTTCGCGAAGCCTGGCCCAGGTGTTCTGTATCTCAGGGGCGCGCGGCACTGAGCATCTCATCGGCCGCGATCGAGCAACCGCGGGCTTCGGCTCCTCGGGCCCTCCCAAGGACTTCGAACCCGTCTCCCTGGGTCGTGCCGAGGTCGGCGGTCTGGATCGCGAGGATGCTGCCGATGTTCGCGAGATCGAGGATCCGGATCACACCGGCTTCGCCCCTTCCTACTTCGTTTCCTCTCTCCGGATCGACCATGCGGACGCGTACCCAAGGCGGGATGCGTTTTCGCCTTGGCTCTCCCGGTCGGGACAGGACGGTGTCGTAGAACTGACTTGCCAACTCGGTCATCCCGTACTGATTGACGATGCGCTCAGTCGGTACGCCCAGACGATCCGTGATCCAGGCATACAGGGCGTCGCGATCCATGCTTCGCGCACGGCCCTTGAAGCCCCCGGTTTCCATGATGCGGGCGCTCGGCGGTAGGACGAGGTGTTGGCCGGAAGCCGCCATTGCGTCGAGCAGGTGTACGAAGGCGAAGGCTGTACCGCATAACAAGATCGGCAAATCGCTCTTTGCGGATGTCTCCAACCCGTCCTTCGTCATCTGCTCCCGGAGTTCACCGTCCTCGACGAGGAAGCGGCTCTCGGTGTCGCCGCGTCGCTCGTGCATCACGCCCAACATGTGGGAAAGAGAGGAGTCTGGAGCTTCTGCCGGAGAGGGCACCATGCTGAGCATCCGAACCGGGAGTTCGTCGGGCAGGTCCGGGAGCATGCCTCGTTCGAAGCTGGGCACGAGAGAAGCCTCGTACGCTTCCAGGCTTTCGAGGTGGAGCTCGCCGCGACGGTCGGTCGCGGTTCCACTCGTACGGAAGACGTGGCGCGTCCGCTCCTCGGGGAAGCTCGCGAGGCGAAGCTCCTTGAACGCCCCGGTCGGGACCGCCGGAATTTCCGTCCAGCTTCGAATCGTGTCGGGTGTCCGGCCGCGGCCCTCGCAGAAGCGGCGATAAGGCTCGCAGTGAGCGAATTGATGGGCGAACACGGCGAGAGCCAGACGCAGGAAACGTTCGTCGTCCCGCTCGTCCGGGGTTTCACGCATCCACCGCAGCACCTCGGCCTCCGGCGCCGTCATTGCAGCAACCGGGCAAGCGTGTCGAGACCGGCCTCGAGAGCGGAGCGTCCAATCGTCAACGGAGGCGTGATCGAAAGCACGTCGCCGCGGTCACCCGAAGGCAACAGGATGAAGCCCTCGGCCAGGGCTTCATGGGTGACCCGTGCGGCACGATCGGGCTCCAGGCATTCGACACCGATCATCAACCCGAGACCTCGGCATTCGCGAACCGAGGCCAGGCCGGCGGTCGATCGGGATATCCGTTCGAGGGCCCACGCGCCGAGTTCGGACGAGCGCTTGGCGAGGCCCTCTTTTTCGAGGACGGCCAACGAGGCCAATGCCGCGGCACATCCGGGCGGGTGCCCGAGAAACGTCTGCGTGTGGAGGGCTTCGCCATGGGAGAGCGGCCAGGCGTCCATGACCTCGGCGCGGCCTATGCATGCTGAGATGGGCATGCCGGAAGCCAGGCCCTTGGCGACGCACAAGAGGTCGGGAACGACGTTCTCGTTCTCGCAGGCGAAGGTGCGGCCTGTTCGTCCGAAGCCGGTGTACACCTCGTCGGCGATCAGCAGCCAGCCTCGCTCATCGCAGAGCCGGCGCAGGCCTGCAAGAAAACCGGCCGGCGGGATCCGCTCGCCACCGCGGCCTTGAACCGGCTCGACGAGAACTGCGCCGATCTCATCACCGCCCTTCTCTGCGCTGCGGACCACATCATCCAGGTCGCCGAAGCGCGCGAAGAACGTCCGGTTGGGAATGCGTCCCGCGAAGGGTGCGCGGAAATCGTCGCGCCAGGTGGAATCCAGAGCGCCCAGAGCCAGCCCGTGGTAGCCGCCTTCGAAGGCGATCACTCCCGGGCGGCCGGTCGCGAGGAGTGCGGTCTTGAGGGCGGTTTCGACTGCGTCGGAGCCCGACGAACTGAGGACCGTGCGTGCCGGTCCACCGCCGGGGAAGAGGGCGGCGAGCGCTTCGAGCAGCTCGACCTTCACGGCGGGAGGATGCACATCGCCCATCGCGTGCATCAGGCGACCCGCCTGGTCGGCAACGGCAGCGGCGACGAGAGGGTGGGCATGGCCAGCATTCGCCACGCCAAAGCCGCCGCCGAGATCGACGAAGCGGTTGCCATCCACATCCCATACGTTGGCGCCCTCGGCCTTCTCCCAGAAGATCGGAGGTGTCGGTGAGAGGCAGGTGACGTTCCGGCTCTCGACCCGCGCCAGTCGCAGGGCGAGCGCCCGGGAGCTGGGTCCGGGAATCTCCGTGCGGAGCTCCGGAAGCGAGGTTTCCGGCTGCATGGCCGGATACTCTAGGAGCCCTGATGGCACGCGTCTTCATCGGGATGGGATCGAATCTGGGGGACCGGGAGGCCAGGCTTTCCGAGGCCCTGGAGGCGCTCGATCGGATCGACGGGTGCCGCCTGGCCCGAGCATCGCGGCTCTACGAGACCGCGCCCGTAGGGGGGCCGCCCCAAGGTCCCTACCTGAACGGGGTGGCGGAACTCCGGAGCACGCTCTCCCCCCTGGCCCTGCTCGAAGCCCTCCAGGCCATCGAAGCCGCCGCAGGCCGCTCGAGGGAGGGACCGAAGGACGGCCCGCGAGTGCTCGACCTCGATCTCCTTCTCTACGACGATCACGTGCTCGAGACTGATCAGCTGATCCTGCCGCATCCCCGCCTGCACCTTCGCGCTTTCGTCCTCGAGCCCCTGGCCGAGCTGGCGGGGGAGCTCGTTCATCCCACCCGCGGCGCCACCCTGGGCGAGCTGGCCGAGCGCGTGCGCGATCCGAAGGCCGTCCGGCCCTGGGCATCGATACAACCAAAGGAATGCTCCTGAATGCGAGATCCTGTTGCGCACGTGCGCCCAGAAGCGCGCCCTTTTTCTTCGATCGATGCAATCAATTCGGGTTCTCGTGCGTACCCTCAACTGAAACCCCCTGGGAGGAGTCTGGGATGCAACGGCTGGGTATGAGTTTGATCGGATTCGTGGTTCTTGGGCTGTGCGTTGGAACGAGCCCTGCCTGGGGAGGGGATGATCCATCGATCCAGGGAAAGGAGCGCGAGGGCATCCAGGCGGCGATGGGAGCATTCATCGATGCGCAGAAGGGGAAGGATGGGTCGATGCTTCACTACGACCCCGTGGTCGGAAAGCTGACGAAGCTCCGGCTGGTCGAACTCCACGACGGGATCGTCAAGAAGGGCCACTTCTTCGTGAGCTGCGCGGATTTCGTGGATGAGAAAGAGCGACCCTACGATCTGGATTTTCTCGTGGTCCCCACGGATACCGGTTTCCGCGTCAATCAGGCGATCGTTCATTCGGAAGATGGTGAGAAACGGAAATACCAGGTCGAGCAACGCTGGCCCGGGCTCTTCTAGAGGTTTCGCCGTCCTTGTCCGATGAGCACGAGATGCTGCTGATCCGCGGCTATCGCTACGGCCTCTCGTTGACCCATGATCCCGACCAGGCCGAGGATCTACTTCAGGATGCCTGGGTCTCCGTGCTCAAAGCTCGCGGGCCGCGCGAAATCGGATACTTATTCGCGAGTATTCGAAGTCGCTTCGTCGACCGATACCGGCGCAAGAGCATCGAGCTGGTGGAGCCCCTTCCGCCTGACGAACTCGAACGGATCGCGGACGACGAGCGAGGCTGGAACCCGGAGATCCATCTGGACCGAGAAGGGCCTCGTCTTCGGCCTGGCGTCCACGCGTGCATCGAAGCCCTGAACGCCGCTCGGGAAGGAGCGGGAGAGTTCCTGGCTAGATCGCGGTCGGTAGCCTGACGATCAGCGAGAGGCTCTGGGGGTCGATCCGCGCAACATGCCAAGCGCCACCTCGTTGGATGACCTGCTCGTGCAACGCTTCGAGCAGCACCCGGTCACGAGGTCGTGCAGCTCTGCCCGCATCCTCGAGCGAGACGACGAACTCATCGGGGACGTCATCGCAGGAAACCTCGAGTCGCAGGACGGCCGAGTTGCCCGCCGCATCGAGTTCGACCCGAAGCTGGAGTTCGCATGCGCCTTGGGTTTGATCGGCCGCAAACGAAATCAGCCCCATGACCAGGAGCTCGAGCTCATGTTCGGGGGCGGCGACGACTACCAGATCATCCGGGGCATCGATCTGCAGCGAGTTCCGGCTGCCGATCGCTTCGCGGAGCCAACGCTCGAGATCGCGAACGACGCGCACGAGATCCGAGCCCGCTTCGCCACTCGATTGGGCGGGATCGCTTCGGTATAGCAGCGCCTGGGTCAGGCGAGCGCAGCGATCGATCGAGGTGAGGATTGCCTGGCAAGCTTCCACGATCGCCGGATCTTCCTTGTAGTCTTCGTGGAGAAACCCCGCTTCTCCTACCGCGATGGTGAGCGCATTGTTCATCGCGTGAGCCGTGCCCATGGCGAGGCGCCGCATCACCGCTAGACGTGCGATCTCCGCCGCCGGCAGACTCCGGTCTTCATTCCTCATGGCGAGCGCATCGGCGAAACAAGTTTCAGGCCGTAGGGGGGAAACCCTGACTTGGAAACAACACGGCCCCGGGCACTGTGCCCGGGGCCGCGTGGGGGTGATGGGTGGCGGGTCGATGTCTCACCCCCGAGAAACCGTTTCCTGGCGGGTTCAGTCTTTCTGGCGCCTCTCGTGCGTCTCGATCTGATGGGCGACGCCCGCACGAAGCTCCTGCAGGAGTTCGACCTGCAACTCTGTATGGGCCAGGCTGCTCTCGCGCATGAAACGCACGAAGAAACTGTCGAACGCCTTGGGATCGTGGAGCTCACTACGCAGTCGATCTGCGTTCCCACGGTTCTGCTCGATCGCCTTGTCGATCCAGTCGAGGGCGTCGCGCATGTTCTCGGGCTTGGCGAACAGCAGCTTCAAGAAGAGCGGTACACGCGTGTTGCCATCGCTCTCCGGCGGCAGCCGTCGCCAGGCTGCGAGTTCTTCACTGCCAGCCTTGGTGATCTCGTAGACCTTCCGGTCCGGGCGACCCTCGGGACTGGCTTCCATGCGGTGGGTCAGCAGCCCTTCCTCTTCGAGCCGGTGGAGGTTCGGGTAGATCGCGGCGAGGTTCACGGGCCAGAAGCTCGAGATGCCTTCGTCCAGAACGCGCTTCAGCTCGTAGCCGTGGGTAGGCTTGTATTCGACGAGTCCAAGGATGGCGTGGCGAAGTGACATACAGGAATCTGCAATATGATAAACCATCATATGCAAATCAAGAATATCGAATCGGAATTCTGCGAATTGAAGATCGATATGCTAAGGAATAGCTTCGGTGCTCCCGAATTGTGTGCCCGAGGGGCAGGCTGTCGATGTCCGCAACGGTCTCTGTGCTATCCCGACAATCCGAAACTGCTTTGAATTCCAGTATGTTGAATGATATTCAAAGTGGGCGCCTGGAGTCCTTGAACGCCCATGAAATCTTGACTTGGGCTATCAAGAATTTTCATCCTCGGCTCAGTCTTTCCTGCTCGTTCGGAAATCCTGAAGGGCTCGTCCTCCTCGACATGATGCATCGCATCGAGCCGAGTTCTCGCGTGTACGTGCTCGACACGGGCAGGCTTCACCAGGCGACCTACGACCTGATCGACCGGGTTCGCGATCGCTACGACAAGAATGTCGAGGTGGTCTTTCCCGAGGCCCAGGCCGTGCAGACGATGGTGAATGAGCACGGCATGAACCTCTTCTACGAGTCCCTCGAGAAACGGCAGTTGTGTTGCCGGCTACGGAAGGTCGAGCCGAACCGACGTTTCCTGGCCGACCTCGATGCTCATGTCACCGGGTTGCGCCGCGAGCAGAACGTCACGCGAGAGGACGCAGCGAAGGTCGAACTCGATGCGGATGGGCGGTTGGTCAAGATCAACCCCCTCGTCGATTGGTCATCCGACGACGTATGGAAGTACGTGCGCGCCAACTCGGTGCCGGTCAATCGCCTCCACAGCGAGAGCTTCCCCACCGTCGGTTGTAGCCCCTGCACCCGCGCGGTTCAGCCGGGCGAAGACCCGCGGGCCGGTCGTTGGTGGTGGGAAAGCCCGGACACCAAGGAGTGTGGGCTGCATGTCGAGGACGAGTCGGACGGCTCTGGAATCTGACTCAGCTTCCATCGGTGCAATTCGCTTGAGGTGGATCGGGCCCGGGCGCGCCGTCATCTCCCGTGGCTCGGCAAGACTGAACCCACGCGCCGGCAACTTGGGCGCAGGTTCCGCCTCTTTTTCGCCTCACGGGTAAAGCCTTCAAGCCCCGGCGCCGATATCGAAGGGTGAGGAGTTGCCCCATGCCTTCGAGCCCCTTGAATCCGTCTGCTCGTTCCCGCTTTTCCTGGCTGAATGCAGGCGGCGGTTTCTGTCTCGCAGCGATGCTCGTCCTGTGGTCGCCCGGCGTGCAGGTGGCGGGGGCCGAGGGAGCGCCCGCCCGGCCCCAGGCGAGTCAGCCGATCGCTCCCGGCGCACTTGGCGGTCTCTCGAGTGAAGCCGAATCCTGCGAAGTGGACGCCCCGGAGGGCGCCGATCTCGCCGCTCAGATCGCCGATGTCATGGCGGCTCTCGAGGCCCAGGCGGAAGCGGACGGGGAAGACGTCGTCGTCTTCAATGGCGCAGGCAGCAACTACCGGACCGACGACGATGTCCTCGCGGAGATCCGACGCATTCGTGCCGAGGTGAAGCGCGCCCAGGCGGCTCCCTAGCCCCAGTTCGATCCTGCTCGGGTCGAGAGCTCGAAGCGGGAAGTCGCGCTGGCCAGCCCCGCGTGAGCTAGGCTCCCCTCGGAGTGCCCAGAGGGTGACATGAGCCCCGGCTCGACGGCCCGATTTAGACGCCTGACCGCGGCCCTCGTATTGTGCTGGGCCCTGCTGGCGCTGTTCGCGGGGGTTCGCTCGCAGCTTCGACTGCGAGACGCGCCCCTGCCTCCGTTCTCGTTCTCGAGCGCAGCTGGCTGGCACGTCATCCATGCGGTTTCACCCGAGGCCGAGGCGGCGGGTCTTCGCAACCGGGACCGGTGGATCTCGATCGATGGCCAGCGGGTGGATGAATGGCTGGCCCGCGGCAGTTCGCATCTGCGGGAGGGTGCGGCGAACCAGTACGGGATCCAACGCGTGGATGGCAGCCGCCATGACGTGATGCTCGTTCCGCGCCCGGCAGGACTGCCCCCCTTTCCGAGCGAGCGCCTCATTCGCGTGGCGGTTCCAGCGGTGGGCCTGATCTATCTGGTCATCGGAGCGATCGTCTTCCAACTGCGAAGTGCTCGCGAGGAAGCCTGGGCACTCATGCTCTTCTGCAGCTCGACCGCGGCGATGCTCTTTCTCGCTGGCACATTGGATCCCGTGAATTGGAGTCTGGTGGCGATCACGGTGCCCTTGATGGGTGCTTCTTCGTTTCATCTCTTCTCGGTCTATCCAACGGTGCCCCGCTGGATCGCAGGGCGTCCACAAATCCGGCCCGCCATCTACGGGGCCGCTTTGCTCCTGGGTGGGCTTGGTGTCGTCTCGCCCTACATCTCGGGCTTGATGCCTCTCGTGAATCCAACAATGACGTTCTTCGCGTTGGCGATGGGCATGCTGGGCGTCGGAATCGTCGTATCCGAACGAGCCCGGTTGCCCAGAGGGCTCGTTGCCGACCGCTCGACGATCGCCGTGGTCGGCGCGCTCGTCAGTTTCATCCCGGTCATCGTCGCGATCATCCTTCACGCGACAGTCGGGACCCGTCTCCCCTGGACGCTCGCTCTGCTCGGCTTCTTCATGTTTCCGTTGGCCCTGGGCTACGGAATACTGCGCTCCGAGATCCTGGACATGCGCTTGTTGGCTCGAAGTTCGGCGGCCTACGGCGCGGTCACACTTGGCATCACGGGTGCCTTCGCGCTCTTCATCACGTTCGCGGACGCATTGGTGGGGCGTTTCGATATGGACGCGCGATCGCCGTTGGCCTCGGTCGTGTTCCTGTTCTTTGCGATCCTGGTCTTCAATCCGCTGCGCGGCCGGCTCCAGAACATGGTCGACCGGATTTTCGATCGCGATCGCGTCGCTTATCGGGATGCAGTCCGCGAAATCTCCGAGGCGATGGTTTCGATGCTCTCGGTACGCGAGATAGTGGAGCGTATCCTGATCGCCGTGACCGATACGATGGGAGCAGAGCGCGCCCTGGTTCTTCTGGTCGGAGAGGCTGGCGAGACGTTTCGTACCGAGGCCGCGCGCGGCGATTGGGATGAGGATCTGGAGCCCTTCTCGATCGATGCCGAGCATCCCATCTGTCGCAACCTGTGGATGCGGCGCACCGAGCTGGCCCGGGTGGATTTCGATGAGGAAGCGGATCCGGACCTCCGCGAGCAGTGCCGCGATGTGTTCGACACGTTGGAGGTGGAGCTGTTGGTGCCCATCCTCTTCGGCGTCGATCTTCTCGGAGTGATCGCCGTCGGACGTCAGCTCACAGCTGAGAGGCTCGGTCCGGATGAGCGGGAACTGCTTCGGACCTTGGCAAACCAGAGCGCGATCGCGATCGAGAACGCCCAGGCGTTCGACGAAATCGCCAAGCTGAACGAAACGCTCGAAGTCCGGGTCGACGAACGTACGCGAGAACTGCGTGAGACTCAGGCCCAGTTGGTGCAGAGCGAAAAGATGCGCAGCCTGGGCCAGATGGTGGCCGGCGTGGCCCATGAGCTGAACAACCCGATCGGCTTCGTTCATGCGAACCTTCAGCTCCTCGACGGCTACGTCGAGAGGTTGGTCTCCTCGAGTTCCGATGCGGAACGCCGCCAGAAATCACGACAGGCCATCGAGAAGCTCCTGGGCCGAAGCCGTGAGGGCACGGATCGCGTCAAGCAGATCGTCCAGGATCTCCGCACCTTCTCGCGCACGGATCATGCGGACCTTCAACAGGTCTGCCTCAACGAGGAAATCGATCGCACGCTCACATTGATGGAGCCGCGCCTGAAGGCCGGGGTCGAGGTGGACCGTGACTATGAGGAACTACCGCAAGTCCGTGGGTTCGCGGGGCAGCTGAACCAGGTGTTCATGAACCTGCTCATGAATGCATGCGATGCGATGGAGGGTCGCGGAAAGATCACCATTCGTACGCGGCCCGAAGGAGATGGAGTCCGTCTCGAGTTCGGGGATGACGGCCCGGGGATGCCCGAGGAGGTCAAGAGCCAGGTCTTCGATCCATTCTTCACGACGAAGCCGGTGGGCCAGGGAACGGGCCTCGGGCTCTCGCTCTCGCACGGGATCGTCGAGAGGCATGGAGGCACGATGGAGGTCGAATCGGAGGCGGGTGTCGGAACGACCTTCGTTCTGCACCTGCCCTTCGAGCCGCCGGCAGAAGCGCTCGAACAGGCGGGTGCCAATGCCGAGGGCGCCGCATGAGCCCGGACGCGACCAGACGTTTCAGACGTACGACGTCTGCCCTGGGCGTCGTATGGGCCGTCAGTGCGTTCGTGCTGGCGATCTGGGGCCAGTTGGCGACGCCCCGGATCGTAGATCCGCCCCTGCATACGAGCACGATCGGAAGAACGGCCATCGTCAACGACGTCTCCGACGAGGCGCGCGCTCTCGGCGTTCGCGAGGGCGACCGGGTGCTCGAGGTGGATGGCCTGGTCGTCCAGGAGTGGTACCGCGAGCGCGGCTGGGAGCGGATCGTTGCCGGAAAGCCAGTGACCTACCGGATCGAAACGGGGACGGGAATCCTCGATCTTTCACTCCAGCCGCGTGCTCGTCGCTCTGCCTATCAGAGTTTCACGATCCCGATCTTTGCCGCCCTGGCCGTCGCTGGCTCCGCCTATTTGTTGCTCGGCCTCTTTGTGTGGAGCTCGCGAGCGGATCACGCCGAATCATGGGCTTTCCTGCTCTTCTCTTGCGCGATGGCGACAGCGCTATTCGGCGGCGTGAACACCTATGACGCGCCGTTCGGTTACGAGCGCATGGTCATCACCATGCCGTTGATCGGCGCGTCGATGTTCCATCTCTTCACGATCTATCCATTGGAGCCACAATGGGTCTCCCGGCGACATCGGCTTCGCCTCATTCCCTACCTGTTGGCCCTGGCGATTGCAGTGGCGGTGATCTTCGAGCGACCGCTGGGGATTCCGCCGGGTTTGCTCGCGGGCCTGGGATACGGACTGGGCGCCGGGGGCTGCGCCATCGCTTTCCTGGTGTTGGTGCACGAGCGATACAAGAGGCGCGGTTCCGGACAGACCGCAGCTGCGGACCTCGTGCTCACGGCTGCTCTCGTGAGTTTCGTTCCCGTCATGTTGGCGTTGCTCGCACAGACGATGGTCTCGTTGCCCTTCCCGATGTCCCTGGCGATGGTCTGGTTCGTGGTTTTCCCCGGCGCGATGGCGTACGGCATCGTGCGGCGGGGCCTCTTCGACATGCGGGGCCTGGCGCGATCCTCCGCGGCCTACGGTGCAGCCACACTTGCCATCACAGGTGTGTTCGCAGGCTTGATCACCGGTGCAGACGCGGCCTTCCGGCAGTTCAACGTCACGGCCAACTCGCCGCTCTTCTCTGTCACGTTCCTGTTCTTTGCCATTCTCGCTTTCAACCCCCTGCGCGACCGTCTGCAAACCCTGGTCGATCGGCTCTTCGATCGGGATCGGGCCGCCTATCGCAATGCCGTACGCGAAATCTCGGAGGCGATGGTTTCGATGTTGTCACTCGAGGAGGTCAGCGATCGCCTGCTGCTTGCTGTGACGGATACGATGGGTGTGGAGCGGGCCATGGTACTTCTGCTAGGCGATGATGAGCGATCCCTCGTGCCCGTGGCGTGGCGAGGAGATTTCGACGAGGAGGCGACTGTTCTCGAGTTGCCGATCGATCACCCGGTCGGCAAGCATCTCTGGATGCGCAGGCAGGAGCTGGCCCGCACGGATTTCGATGACCTCGCCGATCCGGAAACCCGCGAAGAATGCTGGGATGTCTTCGACCTGCTGCACGTCAAGTTGCTGGTGCCGATCCTGTTCGGAGTGGATCTGCTCGGCTTGATCGCCGTAGGAGAGAAGCTCTCGGGGGAACGCCTTGGACCCGACGATCGGCAACTGCTGCGGACGCTGGCCAATCAGAGTGCGATTGCGATCGAGAACGCCCAGGCGTTCGACGAGATCGCCAAGCTGAACGAGACCCTCGAAGCTCGGGTCGAGGCACGCACGAATGAACTCCAGGAAGCACAGGCACAGCTGATGCAGAGTGAGAAGCTTCGAAGTCTCGGCCAGTTGGTCGCTGGCGTGGCTCACGAGCTGAACAATCCGATCGGCTTCGTGCACGCCAACCTCCAGCTACTCGACGATTTCGTCAAGAAGCTGGTGCTGGCGCAGGAGGCCGGTGCAGATTTCCAGAAGCCCCGGGAGGCGATTCGAAAACTGCTCTCCCGCAGCCGCGAAGGGACCGAGCGAGTCAAGAAGATCGTGCTCGATCTGCGAACGTTCTCCCGTATGGATCAGGCCGAGATCGCAGACGCGAATCTGAACGAGGAGATTGAACGCACGCTTGCATTGATGGAACCGCGTTTCACGGATGGCATTACCCTCGAGCGGGAATTCGGCAAACTTCCGAAAGTGAGGTGCTATCCGGCTCAGCTCAACCAGGTGTTCATGAATCTCGTGATGAACGCCTGCGACGCACTCGATGGCGAGGGCACGGTACGGATCGTCACGCGCTCGATACCGGACGGAGTGATTCTCGAGTTCTCCGACGATGGCGCGGGAATTCCGGACGATGTGCTCGGGCGCATCTTCGAGCCGTTCTTCACCACCAAGCCCGTGGGTCAGGGAACCGGACTCGGCCTCTCGATCTCCCACGGCATCGTGGAACGACACGGGGGAACGTTGGACGTGGAAACCGACCCCGACGGAACCCTCTTCCGGATTCACCTACCCCTGGTCGCAAAGGCCTCGGAAGAAGAACCGCCCGCAACCGGGTAGCTGCGACGAGAGGTCGCTTTGCTTCTCATGCGTTGAGCTGAGTCGCCGGGGCTGGGTACAGGCCGGGCGGAATGGCTCGGCCGAGGGTCGGGTGGCCGCGTAGAGGGTTGGACAGGGTGTTGCCCTTCGCGGCTTTCGCCGCAGGGCAACCAATGCGCACGCCAAAGGGAACCTATGCCTGCGCCTTATTTCCGCCCGACCTGCACCCAGCCCCGGCGAAGCGAACCTGGTTGCTTGCACGGCTCGTCGCGGGGCGGGGGGCGGCCAGCAAGGAAATAAAGCGCAGGCATCTCGTCTGTTGGCCGTGTACTCGTTCGCTAGCGGCGAGAGCCGCGTAAGCGAACCCACGTCCACGTCTTGCGCGGCCCCCAGAGCCCCGGCCGAGCCATTCCGCGCTGGCCGCCCCCCGCCCCGCGATCCACCACGAGAAGCGAAGCGGCATCCGAATCAATGAGGGCGGTTGCAGTCCCCCCCCATGCCTAGGTGTCCAGGCGGTAGATCTCCCGGACCATTTCGAGCGTCTTTTCGAATGGGATCTCGAGATCGTGCAGGATTCCGTCTTCCAGCGCGTAGACCCAGCCATGAACGATGGGATAGCCGAGCTTTTCGTAGCTCTTCTGCACGAATGCTGTCTTGATCACGTTGATGCATTGCTCGTGGACATTGAGTTCGACGAGTCTTCGGGTTCGAGCGCGTGGATCCGAGATGGCGTCGAGTTCGTCGCGATGAAGACGGTAGACGTCCCGGATCTCATGCAGCCACCCGTTGAGCTGGCCTAGATCCGAAGACTGCATTGCGGCATCGACGCCGCCACATCCATAGTGGCCGCATACGATCACGTGCTGCACTCCCAGGTGCTCTACCGCGTACTGGATGGTCGAGTGCACGTTCTTGTCCGTGTTGGGGACGATGTTCGCCACATTGCGGTGAACGAAGACCTCGCCGGGATCCAGGCCCATGATCTCGTTGGCCGGCACACGGCTGTCGGCACAGCCGATGAAGAGGAACGCCGGGGCGTGCGTTTGGGAGAGCCGCTCGAAATAGTTCGCGTCGTTGGCTGTCTTTTCCGCGACCCATTTGAGGTTGTTCGCGAAGATCTTCTCGTACAGTTCTGTGGTTCGTTCGCTCATATCGATGCTGCGCAATATACCGGGCTCTCGCAGGCGGGTGAAGGGCGCAAAGCTCGCTCCCGCCCGATTTCGCTAGGCTTCCGTCATGCCTCTCGAGACCTGGCTCGCATTCTGCGTGACCGAGGCGGTGCTCTGCTTCACCCCGGGGCCAGCCGTGTTGTTGGTCGTTTCCGTCTCGCTTGCCCGCGGCGCAGGCGGAGGGTTCGGCGCTGGGCTGGGCATCCTGGCATCGAATACGCTCTATTTCGTACTCTCGGCCCTTGGCATCGGCGCGGTGATCGTTGCATCGCACCAGCTCTTTCACCTCATCCAATGGGCTGGCGCGGCCTATCTGATCTATCTAGGCGCCCGCGCGATCTTCTCGCGGCACCGATCCGTGGCGCAACACGAAGAGACTGCACGCCTTGGCCGTTCGTTCAGCCGGGGCTTCATCGTGCAGAGCGCAAATCCGAAGAGCCTTGTCTTCTTCACGGCGCTGGTGCCTCAGTTTCTCGATCCGGAACGCGCACTGGGAGCCCAGGTGGCCATTCTCGGCGTGAGCTCTGTGGCCATCGAGATACTGGCGCTCGGCGTGTATGCGGTTGCCGCCGCTCGTGCCAGGGAGATCGCAAGTGGTGATTGGGTGCATCGCCTCGAGCGCATTGGCGGCGGCTTTCTCGTGGCCGCCGGGCTTCGGCTAGCGATCGCCTCCCGTTCCGATTGAGGAGATTCGAACGCGTTTGACACGCGTCTTCCTGAGCGTGTGTTCTCGAATCGACAGCAGGGCTGGGGGATGCCCGGTTCCTACCAGAAGCGCGTGATCTCGCCCTGGTTGCCGGCCGTCTCGGGCACCTCGTCGTCGACACGGAAGAAGAGCGGAAAGATCATGTCGGCGCTGGTCCCAAGGGCTGCTGCGAGACGTTCGGCTTCTCTCTCGGAGAACGCCGGGAGGTTGCGATTGAACGAGTACTCCTCGCCGAGATGGAAGATGCCGAACGCGTGAGGCTCGAGGAGGAATCCCCAGAGGCGCGCTCCATCGGCCGCCTCGAATCGGGCGGCAACCACCATGTCCTTGCGATCACCGAGCTCGGCAAGATCGAGGACCGGGTACAACGGTACGGGCCCGCAAGATTCGAAGAGCTCGATCTGACGGTCGAGTTCTTCCTCTGACACACCCCAGGCAAGCACACGCTCCCGGTCGAGTTCTGGAGCCCAGGGGCTCCACACGGGGTGGCTCGCCAGCGCATCCGCAGACACGCTTTCAATCAGCTCGAAATCGTCGATCGTTCGCATGACATCACCCGCTAGGCAGCCTCGGTGCGCCGCCGCCCAAGCTTTAGTGGGCCACCCGCCCCGCTCCAGCGGGGTGCTAAGGTGAGCCTCCCACACGCCCCCGAAGGAATGCAGAATGCGAATCGGTCTCAATATCGGCTACTCCGGGCCCCGGCTCCAGATCGATATCGAGCGCGTCAAGCTTGCGGAATCACTGGGGTTTGACTCCGTCTGGACGGCAGAGGCCTATGGCTCGGATGCGATCACATCGCTGACCTGGATCGCCGCTCAGACCTCGAAGATCAAGCTCGGTACGGCCATCCTCCAGATGCCGGCTCGAACTCCCGCCATGACCGCGATGACGGCCATCAGCCTCGATCAGCTCTCCGGCGGCCGTTTCCTGCTAGGCATCGGACCCTCCGGCCCGCAGGTGGTCGAAGGATGGCACGGGGTTCCCTACGGAAAGCCGCTGACCCGCACCCGTGAGTACGTGAAGATCCTGCGCGACATCTTCGCCCGGGAAGGACCGCTCGAACACAAGGGCGAACACTACGAGATTCCCTATCAGAGTGAGGGCGCAACCGGGCTTGGCAAGCCGCTGAAGAGCATCCTGCATGGTCGCGCGGACATTCCCATCTTCACGGCCTCGATCGGAGCCGCGGGCATCGCCTGCAGTGGAGAGGTCGCGGATGGCCTGATTCCGGTCTGGATGAATCCCGAGCGCATGGACCTGATCACCCCACATCTGGAGAAGGGCTTCGCCAAGGCCGGCGGTGGGAAGAACATGGACGGCTTCCGCCTCGCACCGTTCGTGACGGGTATCCTGGGAGACGATCTCGACCAATGCCGTGGACCCATGCGTGGAATGATGGCGTTGTACATCGGCGGCATGGGCGCGCGGGGGAAGAACTTCTACAACGACTACGCGACCCGGCTCGGCTACGGCGAGGCAGCGACGAAGATCCAAGACCTGTACCTGGATGGCAAGAAAGCCGAGGCGATGGCCGCAGTACCCGACGAGTTGATCGATGAGGTTGCACTGGTCGGTCCGAAGGAGCGGATTGCAGAGCGGCTCGAAGCCTGGAAGGCTTCGCCGGTCACGGACATGCTGATCAGCGGGGGCCAGCCGGAGTTGTTCGAAGTCCTGGCAGAGAACCTGCTCTAGCCCGACCGTTCCGGCGGAAGAGCTTTCGGAGAACCCATGGATCGGGATCGCATCGTTGCACTCGACAAGCAACGCGTGTGGCACCCCTACACGCCGATGGATCGTTACCGTGCCGAGGTCGATCCGATCGTCGTGGCACGGGCGGAGGGCCCCTACCTCTGGGATGTGGACGGCAGCAGGCTGATCGATGCCAACTCCTCCTGGTGGGTGGCTTCCCTCGGCCACAACCATCCGCGGCTGGTCCAGGCGCTGAAGGATCAGGCCGATCGAAACTGCCATACGGCCCTGGCAGGCATGACGCACCGGCCGGCAAGCGAGCTGGCCGAGCGTATTTGTGCCGTTGCCCCGGACGGTCTCGAACACGTCTTCTACAGCGACGATGGTTCGACCGCCGTCGAAGTCGCCCTTAAGGTCACGCTCCAATATTGGGCGCAAGCAGGGCAATCCAAGCGTAAGCATTTCGTGGCGCTTCAGGAGGCGTTCCACGGCGAAACCCTCGGCGTGACCGCCATCGGCGGTGTCGATGTCTTCCGGGCGCCGTTCAAGGGGGCGGTGCTCGAGAACTTCTTCGTGCCGACGTCCACCCAGGCAGGAGGGCTCGAACCTGCGGTCACGGCCTTGCGATCGGTGCTCGACACCCATGGCCATGAGCTGGCGGCGGTGGTGGTCGAGCCCGTCGTGCAGGGGGCGTCCGGCATGCAGATGTACGACCCCGCCTACCTGCGCGAAGCCCGGGCTCTCTGCGATCGCCACGACGTCTTCCTGATCTTCGACGAAGTCTTCACGGGCTACGGACGCACGGGGCCGATGTGGGCAGCGGAACACGCGGGGGTCCTGCCCGACATCCTGTGCACGGCCAAGGGCTTCAGCGGCGGGATGCTGCCGATGGCCGCCACGTTGGTCACGCCGCGGCTCTTCGAGGGATTTCTCGGTGAGGCGGATCGCGCGTTCTACTACGGGCATTCCTTTTGCGGCAACCCGCTGGGTTCCGCAGTCGCCGTCGAGGTATTGAAGGTCTACGAGGAGGAAAAAATCCTCGACCGGGCCAAGCCGAAGGCGGAGCGGATTGCCAAAGCCTTTCGAGCCCTCGAAGCGCTGCCGGCCGTGGCACGCACCCGAAGCCGGGGCATGATCGGCGCACTCGACCTCGCCGGCGACGATGGATACCTCGCCAGGGCCGGCTGGCGCATCTACGACGAGGCTCGGCGTCGAGGTGCATATCTGCGGCCGATGGGCAACGTCGTGTACGTGGCTCCCCCCTTGAACATCGAGGACGATGTCCTGGACGAGCTGCTCGGCATCGTGGCCGATTCGATCGAGGCGGTTTCGTGAGGGGCGTCACCGGCCTGGGGTTGGTTTTGCTGTTGTCGGCCAATGTCGCGTCCTCTGCCGAACCCAAGCCCGGTACCAACGGCTTCGATCTCTCTGCGGCAAAGGTCCCCAAGGACCAGATCTTCGGCGGAGGCCCGGGAAAAGATGGAATCATGTCGGTCGACGAGCCGACCTTCGTGCCCGTGCCCGAGGCAACATGGGTGAAGCCCGATACCCCGGTCCTGGCCGTCACCGTCGGCGATACGACGCGTGTGTATCCAGTGCATCTCATGGAGTACCACCAGATCGTGAACGACCGATTCGGCGAGCTGCCGGTCGTCGTGACCTACGATCCATTGGCCGGAGTGCCGCGCGCCTTCGATGCGACCGTGGCCGGTGAGAACGCCAGTTTCGGTGTATCGGGCCTGATCCACAATCATGGTTTCCTGCTCTTCGACCGGAAGAGCGAGAGCCTCTGGCAGCAGTTCAACGGGCGGGCTTTGAGCGGCCCTCGCACGGGTACGACGTTGCGCCCGCTCCCGATCCGACAGGAAACCCTGGGAGGGATCCTGGCTCGCCATCCTCGCGCGAAGGTCCTGACCCGCCCTGCGCTGAAGGTGCACGACTACTCCAGGAGCCCGTTTCGGCGCTATTGGGATCTGAACAAGCTCTTGTTTCCGGTCGCAGCGGAGGATCGCAGCTATCACCTGAAGGAAATGGTCCTCGGCGTCACCGTCGACGGCAAGCAGCGCGCCTATCTAGGCTCGGTAGCCACGGCCGCCGGCGGAAAGGTAGAAGACGAGTTCGGCGGAAAGCAGATCCGCTTCGTCTACGACCCAGACAGCGCAACCTTCGCCTACGAAGTTCCGGAGGGTGTCCAGGTGGTCGAGGCGTACTGGCTGGCGTGGAAGGCCTTCTTCCCCGACACCGAGGTGTGGCACCCGTAGGGGAGCCGTCACCCCAGGAGGCCGGCGGCCGTAAGCGATTCGGGGCCCGTATGTGCATGCGCAGCGTGCAGAAGGGCCTCGAGCACGCGGCGGTTCAGCGGGGTGGCCACGCCGTGTTGGACACCGAGGTCGCATATTCGGCGATGGTAGGCGTCGGCTTCGGTGGGAAGGCGCCGCGTGAGCGCAGACCAGACCTGGTTGTAGAGCGGAATGGGCCGGGCGCTCGTGCCTCGTTCCAATGAAGCGCGCTGGTACGCGATCTCTTCGTCGAGCGACCGGTCGAGGCCATCGCAGGAGCCGGTTTCGATTGCCGCCGCGGCCAGGACGGTGCGGGCTTCTTCGAGCAGGCCGACCTTGATCTCGACGAAGTCCCTGCCGGCGTGGTCTTCGCGACGGATGAGAGCGTTCGGTGTGCTCATCAGGTTGACGCAGAGCTTCAACCATTTGTCCAAGGCCACGCATTCGGAGACGCCGCTGCGAATGTTGCCGCGCTCGAGGAGCGCCGCGATCGCGTGGGCGTCCGGGCTGGGTCCGCTCGGGTGCAGGCCCAGGATGGCCCGGGAGGGCCGGTCGTAGAGGAAACGAACACGGGCATCGCCCGTGCGCGTGCAGGTCTCTCGCCATACGCCCCCCAGAACCGCCGAGTGGTGCCGGGCCGCAACCGCCTCGTGGATGACGTCGTTCTGGAAGGTGACGAGCGGTGCCGCTGGTGCGCGCCCCGCGACCAACTTCGCGGCGGCATCGACCCCTTCACCCCGCGTGCACAGGAGCACGGGCTGGTCGGGCCACGCTTCTGCGTGATCGGCGCAGCGAGCTTCGACTTCGACTTCGAAACGCGTGCCGTCCGCCGGATGCTCGGCGACAAGGCCGGCTGCCAACGCGCGTGCAGCGGCTTCGCGGCGGGTGAGCACCAGGACCCGCACTCCCCCCCGGGCGAGGCGCGCAGCCAGGGTGAGCCCGACCGAGCCGGCACCGAGGATCGTAAGGCTCATCTCCGCACTCCGAGGGTTGCAGTGGTCTTGATCCGTTCACCTCCGCGCTCGACCACGAGTTCGATCCGGTTGCCTGGGCGCTCGGCATGGAGGAGGGTCGCGAACTCGGCCAGGTCACGGATGGCCACACCGGCGAACGAGACCAATACGTCACCCGCTTGGAGCCCGGCGCGCTCCGCCGGGCTGCCAGGCCGAACTCCGGCCAGACGGACCCCGACGACGGGCTCGCCGCCGAAAGCCGGAATCGTACCGAGTTCGGGGCCGTATCCCCGCCCTGCTCCAGCTGCGGCATGTGCGGTGACCGGTTGGCCTTGGAACGTCATGCGCGGGGCATTTGCTGTTTTCCGCGCGACGCTGGCGACCAGTTCGCTCACACGAGCCAGGCCCGGAACGTAGATGTCTTCAACGACGTCATCGGGAGTATGATAGGTGGAGTGGACGCCAGTGAAGAAGTGCAGGACCGGGACCTTCTTCACATAGAAGCTGGTCTGGTCCGATGGCCCCGTACCGCGGCCTTCGTAGGCGACCTCCAGCGCCAGAGCGTCGGCTTCCTTGTCGAGCAGTGGTTTCCACTCGGCGGCGCTCTCGCTGCCAAACACGATGATTCGGTCGTCGCGCAGCATTCCGACCATGTCCATGTTGAGCATGGCGACGGGCGCGGGCAGAGCCGACGGGCGATTCCCGACGAAGTGGGCAGAGCCAAGAAGCCCGATCTCTTCGGCGGTGAACGCGACGAAGACGACGGTCCGTCGGAGCACGGGGCCATTCGCCAGGCTTCGCGCCACGGCTAGAAGGGCAGCACTTCCTGAAGCGTTGTCGTCCGCGCCGGGGTGAAGTTGGCCGAGTTTCGACGGAGCAAGAGAGCCGAAGCCGCCAAGCCCAAGGTGGTCGTAGTGTGCACCGATTATCACGGCTTCGTCTGCGAGCGCGAGATCGTTCCCCGCCAGGACACCAACGACGTTCGAGACGTCATCGCGAGTGCGTTCGATCGAGACTTCGCCACGCAGTTCGAGTTCGAGAGCAATGGATACGTATTCGCCGGCGCCGGCTGACTCGCTCAAGGCCGCGAGTTCCTGTCCGGCTTGGCGAAGCAACCGCTCCGCTTCGCGACGAGCGAGGCGCAAGGCAAACAGGCCAACGGTTCCGACGCTCGGATCGCCAGCGTGGGTGGCGGCCGGGAATCCGGTGGATTCCGTTTCGGGTACGAACACCACACCGATTGCGCCGCGGCTGCGCGCGGCAACGATCTTCGAGCGGCGCCGCAGAAAAGGCACACCCTGAGATCCGGCCAGGGCACCCTCGTCAGGCTGCCCTTCCAGCACCATGACGAGTCGGCCCTCGACATCGAGATCGGCGTAGTCGTCGTGTCCCTGGTCTTCCGCGGCGATGCCGTAGCCGACGAAGGCGACACGCCCTTCGAAACCACCTGACTCGCTGATCATGAGCGGTGCCAGAGAGCCTCCGGCTTCGAGCTTCCATTCGCCCTTCTGCAGATGCGCGCCAGTCGCCCGAATCGCAACGACCGTTTCGAAGGATTGGAGGAAGCTCCCTCCACCCGCACCCGGAGCCAGTCCGGCTTCTGCGAACCTCTCTGCCAACCAGTTCGCCGCGGAAGCCAGCCCGGCGGTTCCCAGCCCGCGGCCCTCGCGTTCCGGTGCTGTGAGCCAGGCTACATCCGTGGCGAGCCGTTCAGAATCAAGGGAAGTCGGGAGCCCGGTGGGGGAGGCGCAGCCAAGCTGAAGAAGAAGGAGCGATGCGAGCCATCGACGTGACATGGCCGAGCACCATAGCCCTTGGCCTAGCAGGCTGCGGAAAAACCTCTCCCGTCGCCTGGCACGCGTCTTTCCGGCCCACTCTTCGTTGCGAAAGCTTGCTGGGCCTCGCCCCAGCTGCGCTTCCGCGCCTCGATTGGACCGGAAATCCACGCACCCAGCTCGGTCCGGAGTTCTTCCGCAACCTGCTAGCCTGAACTATGCACGAAAGTTGGCTGAGAAGCTGGCTTTCCAATGTTTCAGCGTGCCGCGCGGCGATTGACGCTGACGGATCTCGTTTTGGGTGGTCGATGCCCATTCCGTGGCGCGAATGCGGAGTGTGCT
>JAAETT010000585.1 GCA_024228115.1 bacterium | reverse complement strand
TGACAGTCTGTGCGGTAGTATCCGGCTTCATGAAGGGGCCCTTGTTGAGGGGAAACGCGTGTCGCAACACGTTTCTACCGCAACTGGGGCCTTCTTCAATTCAGGAACGCGACTTCTTCATGAATTATTCGGGCTAGAGCCGCATGAGTAGTCCGGGCTAGCGCTCTACTTGCCAGTAGGCACCGGTCCAGTCGATCCTGTGAATCTCCGGCTGGATCCCCAGCTCCTCCAGGAACTCAGTCACTGCACGGCGACAGGAATCCCAGGAGAAATAGTCGTCCACGATTACATAGCCGCCGGGGCTGACCCGGTGATAGAGACTGCGCAGTGCATCCATGGTCGAACTGTAGAGGTCTCCGTCGAGCCGCAGGATTGCCAGCTGCTCGATTGGCGCCGATGGGAGCGTATCGCGGAACCAGCCCTCGAGGAATCGCACCTGATCGTCGAGCAGATCGAAACGCGCGAAGTTCGACTTCACTTGTGACAGCGAGACCTTCAGGTGCTCTACATCGCTCAGATCTGCCCCATCAGACGCGGATTCGGGGACAGGCAGGCCCTCGAACGAGTCAGCGACCCACACTGTGCGGTCAGTTACTCCGTACCTCCTGAGCAGTGCACGCATGAAGATGGTAGTCCCACCGCGCCAGGCACCTGGGTCTGCCCCGATTCCGTAGACACTTTGGTTAGACCGTGAGACCCGGCTCCTCCGGATCTCTTCTTCGTTCAGTAATGAACGGGGGTTCGGGGGCGGAGCCCCCGAGTCTTCCGTTTCCGTTCTTGAGCTCGAATT
>JAAETT010000584.1 GCA_024228115.1 bacterium | reverse complement strand
GGTGACAGTCTGTGCGGTAGTATCCGGCTTCATGAAGGGGCCCTTGTTGAGGGGAAACGCGTGTCGCAACACGTTTCTACCGCAACTGGGGCCTTCTTCAATTCAGGAACGCGACTTCTTCATGAATTATTCGGGCTAGGGCCCAGGCGGCTGAATGTCATTTCCGTGAGTCGGATGCCAATCAGGATGGCGACGGTGACGAGTGAAAGCACGATCGCTTCGGCGGGGCGTCCTGCGCCAATCGTGCAGCCGATGGCTGCCAACACCCAGACGACGGCTGCGGAAGTCACGCCCTTGACCGAGCCGCCTCGGGCAACGATCACGCCGGCCCCAAGGAAACCCACTCCGGTGACCACCTGGCCGACGACCCGGGTCGGGTCGGTGCCCGGACCTCCAAGCACGACACTCAGTCGGACGAATTCCTGAGTTGCCAGACAGATGAGGATGCTGGTCCGAATGCTGACCGCCTTGCCCCGAAGCTGGCGCTCGATGCCCACGAGGCCGCCGCAGAATACGACCGCCGCGAGCTGGACCACGAGAGGGGATCCGACTCGCTCCAACAGCGCCGCCAACTCTTCCAAGGGCTTGCCTCCCCACGCGCAGGTCGTCGGGGCCGGGTGACGACGAGCCACCGAAGCCGGGCTACGTGTGTTTGCCAGACTAGCCAAGGGTTGGCCAAACGCAGCACCGTAGAGTTCAGGTCGGGCGTCTCACGTGCGTCACCAACCGAACGGAGCGGAACTAGACCCGGAACCGCCCCACGGCTCGGCCCAGCGCTTCGGCTCGATCGGTGAGTGCCCCGACGATTTCTCCGAGGCTTCGGGAGCGGCGGGCATTCTCTTCCGCGATCTGGCGGAAGACATCCCGAGCGCCTTCTACCTCGGCACTTGCCCCGAGCTGATTCTGTGTGGCGGTGCGGATCTGGACGAGGCCCTCGGCAACCTGATCGATGGCCTGGGCTACCTGGGCGCTTTCACTCCGCTGCTCCGAAGTGGCGCCTCGTACCTTGGTAGCAAGGGTTCGGACCTGGCTCACGACGCCGAGGATCTCCCCGCTGGTCTGTTTCTGGTGTCCGATGGATTCCTGCACCTGCTCCACCATGCTGCGCATTCCGCCCATTGCCCCCTCGACCCGCCCGACCTCTTCGGATTGGGATTCGGTCGCTCGGACGATCTGATCCACGCGCTCATGAGAAGACCGGGCCGCGTCGAGGATGGCCCGCAACCGGTCGCCAGCCTCGCGGGAGCGAGATACGCCGTGGGCGACGCGGCTCTCACCCTCGCCTACCGCCGCGACGGCCTGGCTGGTTTCTTCCTGGATGTGGCCGATCAACTGGCTGATTTCCCGGGTCGACTGTCCCGTGCGATCGGCGAGCTGCTTTACCTGGCTGGCAACCACGGCAAATGCGCGCCCATTCTCGCCGGCCTGAGCGGCAATGATGGACGCGTTGAGCGAGAGGAGTTGGGTTTCGCCAGCAACGTCATTGATGACATCGATGATCTCGCCAATCGATCGGGAACGGTCGGCGAGAGCCGTGATCACGTTGACGAGCTTCACGAAACTGCTCTCGATCTCCTGGATTGCGCCGATCGTGTCCTGCACGGAGCGCATCCCGCGCTCGGCCTCTGCGGCGTTCTGCTCAGACAGCTCGCGGGTGGAGTGTGCGTTGTCTCTGACGAGCCGAATCGCACGGGTCTGTTCCAGCACCGAGCTCTCCGCGGTCGTTGCGACCTCGCCTAGTTGGCCGATTCCATCCGCCATCTCGCTGCTTCGTTCGTTCAGATGGTCGATGGCCTGGGCGATTCCGTCGATCGCATCGGAAAGCTCATTCGAGGAGTCGGCGATGACGGTCGTCGATTGATCCATATGATCCATCGAGGATGATGTCGTACGAGCTTGGGCGGCCAGCTCATCGACGCTCGTCGCTACCTGTTCGACGGCCGCGGCGACCTGGCCAATCGAATGGCCCGTCGTCTCGACGGCTTCGAGTTGGCGTTGGCTCTCTTCGATGACGCTGGTGCTCGTGCCCTGGAGCTGTGCAGCAGCGTCGGTAACGCCGCGTCCGCTCTCATCGATCTCGGAGACGAGCTTGCGAAGGCTCTCGCCCATCGCGTTGAAGGCGCGAGCGAGCAAGCCGATTTCATCATCCCCTTGTTCGGGAACGGAGCCCGTCAAATCGCCTTGTGTGAGCGCTTTCGAGTGGTCGACCAGCACTCCGATCGGGCGCGCAAGGGAGCGCTTCAAGGCAGCAGCTGCCCCGGAAGCAAGGGCCACGACAAGGCCAAGAACCACTCCTGCGGCGGCGAGGTAGCGCATCGTGCGAGCCATGATGCCGCGGGTGTGAATCCGAAGGAAGACACTGCCGACCCGAGCGTTTCCGTCGAGAATCGGGCGACTGAGTTCGAGGTACTCGCCGCGGTAGATGGGTTCGCTCGGGAGGTTCTTCGGAAAGGTCGACCCCTTTTCCTGCACGAATGTTGCGAGCTGGGTCCCGTCGTTTCGGTAGATGGCAGCAGCGACGACCTCGGGCTCTGCGGCGAGGGCTCTGAGGGTCTCTCCTGCGGTCGCTTCGTCGTCGAAGAGCAGCGCGGCGAGACTATGCCGCCCCGTCATTTCCGCCGTAACCGTATGGGTCTCGATCAAGGCGTCGCGGTTCATCCATGTCTCGACGCCCAGCAGGGTCCCGGTCAGCGCCAGAAGCGCGACGACGGTCGTTCCGACGATCGCCATCATCAATCGCGTCTGGAGGGATGCTCTTCGAAGGGTGTCCATCTCAGTTGTCCACGACTCGTGCCAGTTTCAACAAACGGGAGCTGACTTTGAGACCGGCCTTCTCGACCTCCGCGAGGTTGACCTCGAAGCGTAGTTTCGAATTTTCTTCGACGAAGCCGATCATGCCGCCTTTTCGTGCGAACCCTGGGGACTCTCCCACCAGGAGGACGGGGCGCCCGGACACGGATTGGCTGAGTTGGGAAGCCTGCGATCCCGCATCGCGGGTCGAGAAGACGAGTTGACACCTCGCGGCAGCGGCCTGCCCCTCGAGCCCACGAACCTCGATCGGAAGGCCGATCGCGCTCTTTCCCGTGAGGCTTGCCATGACCGCGTCGCGCGCCTCCGAAGAACCGGCGACGCAGACCTGAAGGCTCGAGAGTCCCTCTGTGAGGTTTGCAGGCCAGCTCACGAACTTCGCGAAGTTGTAGAGGAATGCGGCCTTCAGCCGGTACTCTTCAACGGCCTCGCCGCTTCCCGCACCCATTGGCGCGAAGAGGATCGAGGCGGAAAGAAGCACCGCGAGGGTGTCGAATCTTCGGCTCAGAATGCCCATTCGACCTTTCCATGAACGCTCCGCTCCACCAGGCTCCGCGGGCCAAAGATCGAGTCTTCGAATTCCGGGCGCCGGCCGTCGAAGAGGTTCTGTCCTGCGACCGAGAAGCGGAGGCCCTCGCGCATCTCCCATCCCAGCCGCAAATCGACGCGAACGTTGGAGGGGATGTCGCCGCCGAAGATGTTCTCGACGTAGTAGAGAGACGTATCGATCTCGAATCCATGGGGAAGATCCATGAGAGAGCGCACGTGCAGCAGATGGCTCGGAGAACTGTGCTCGAGGCTGTCCTCGGAGGTGTTGTCCATGCTGCGGCTACGCGTGTGCGCATTCACGACCAGCCATGAGTAGCTGAGGTGAAGATTCCACCAATCCCTGACTTCGACATGGCTCGCCACTTCGATTCCGTAGTTGCGAGCTTCGAGTTCGTTGTCGAGAAGGATCGCACTGGTGATTCCGGGCTCGCGGAGCGTCGGCGTGCGCGAGCCGAGCAGGCTGGCCATGATTGCCGTCGGGATGAACGCTTCGAGTTCGGACGAATCGAGCGCGCCCTGCTCGACACTCCGAAGGTCGCCGTAGTCGTTGTAGAAGCCGGCAATATCGACGGAGAAACGGGGGCTGGGAGTGAACCGATAGCCTACCTCGTAGGCCAGGAGTCGTTCGGATTCGACGTCTTCGTCTCCCATGAGGAAGGGTACGACGGCGAAATCGAAGGCCACCGGAGCGTTCACGTTGACGGACGCCGGGAAGGGGAAGGGCAGGCCCGTGGGTACAGCGACTACGAATGTGTCACTGAAGGAACCCGTGGTTGCCTCGAATGGGAAGCGCACGTCGTGGTCGGTGCGAGACGGTGTGCGAACCGCCCGGGAGACCGATGCCCAGAACGTGTGATCGTCGTTCGGCGTGAAGAGCAGGCGGCCACTGGGCTGGTATTCGAAACCCGTGTAGTCGTTGTGCTCGAATTTCGAGCCGAGGGTGACGGAGACCAGATCCTCCCAGAGTTCGATCTCGTCCTGGATGAATGCGCTGAAGAGATGGTCACTGCGACTCGCTGGGTCGAGCATGACCGTCATCGAATCCTTCGTGTCGTCGGTCGTCCAGCGATAGCCGAGGCCCCAGACGAGGTCGTGACGTTCACCGAGCGCAAACCGATGATGCATGTCGAGATCGGTGGTCTTCCGCACCTCTTCGAGGAACTCGATGGGGCGCTCCGTGCGATCGAAATAGGCCTGCACGGAAATCTCCGAATCCGGGCCGAGTTCCCGGGTCCAGCGACCCAACAGGTTCCAACCCTCGACATCGATATTCTGGGAGACCAACCCGACGTCTAGCGGCGCGTAGTTCCGGAATTCGTTCGTTCGCCAGCCCACTTCGCCCCGGTAGATATCGCCCTGGAACGTCAGCTCGTCGCGCTCCGAGGCTTGCAAGTCGACACGAAAGCCACCCCGGCTCATCGTCCACTCGTCTTCGCCGTCGACCCCTCCGTCCGCCTGGAGCGAGTCGCGATCGAAGTATTTTCCGTAGACGCGATAGTGGAGATCGTCCCCGACCGAGCCGCCCCAGCGGAATCCTCCGAAACCGTTCTCGTAGGATCCGGTGCCCGCTGTCAACAAGCCGCCCTGGGTGTCGGCCGCCTTCTTCGTGATGATGTTGATCACGCCGTTCACGGCGTTGGCGCCCCAGACCGTGGCGCCGGGTCCGCGGATCACCTCGATGCGATCGACGTCTTCCAACATCACATCCTGGACGTCCCAAAAGACACCAGAGAAGAGTGGTGTGTAGACGCTGCGGCCGTCGATCAAGACGAGCAGCTTGTTGGCAAATTCGTTGCTGAAGCCTCGGGACGAGATCGCCCAACGGTTGGCCGTGATCTTGGCAACGTGGAGACCCGGGGCCATCCGCAGTGCTTCGGGAATGGTTGTGACGCCTGATCGGCGGATGTCTTCATTGGTGATGACATAGACCGCCGCGGCCGTACGACTGAGTCGCTCTGACTTGCGGGAGACCGACGTGATTTCGAGGGACATGAGATCGGCGAGATCCATCTCTGCGAGGTCGTCGTCCGCCGACGGTCGCGCGCTTTCCTCCGGTATCCCGGTCTCGCTGATCGTCTCCAGGTCTGCTCGCGCAGGCCCGGCGGCCACGAGGAAAACGAGGCCCAGAAGCCCGAGCCACCCATCGCGCAGGATCGAACCCATAAGAATTCCCCTCCCCCATCGGGAGACCAGCCTCCGCAGACGTACACCACCACGTCAGTAGGCAGACCATTCCCTGACCTACGGTTCGGTAATTCCAAGAGGAGCCTTGAGGGCACCGGGGCCGGGTTTTCATCGAGCACCCTGTGGATAGGGGTGATTTCACCTCGGCACTTGTTGTGGGCCCTCCCGGGTCCAGGCGGTTCCGGCCTGGACGGGACCATTGGCCCTTCCGCCCGCCAGGCGCTGGTTTTGGGTCGGCGTTTCGAACCTCGTGGAGGATTCATGCCGACGCTTCGGCGCCTCGTTCCGCAAGATGCAGACGAACTCGTGAGCTGCTTCGAACGTTGCTACGGGCGCAGCTGCGTGGACGGCGACTTCTACGACGCCAAGAAGGTCCGATCGCGGCTGGCGGAGGGTCGCTTGCGATTGGTCGTCGCCGTGAGTGAGTCCGGCGAGATCGTGGGACACATGGGTCTCACGGCCCGAAGCTCGGATGCAAGGATGGCCGATGCGGGAAATAGGGTCGTGGTCTATCAGGCGTTCGCGCCGGCACCGGCGCGCGAGGTCTTCCTCCCGGTACGCCATCGTCCCTTGCTAGTGAGGCTCTACCCAGCCTGCGACCTCGAACGGACTTATCGCGACTCGCCTGTCGAGCCCGCCGGATTGAGATGCGAGCTCGAGGTGGTCGAATTCGCACGACGTGGGGTCCTACGAATCGAGGTCCGGAGCATTGGCACCGATCTCGTCGAGCGGATCCGAGTCGTGCTGGAGGAAGCAGACGCCGAATTGTACCAGCTCGACCTTCCGCTCTCCGATGCCGGGGTTTCCTGGGTTGTCGATGCCGCTGAAGCCAAGGGCTTCATCTACGCGGCATTGCTTCCGGAGTATCTCGAGGGCGAGGTGCTGTGACTTCAAAAGCCGCGTATCCCGTTCAGACAGGCGATACGAGATTCCCTGGGAGCGAAGGGTCTCGCGCGATCTTTGATGCGATCGAGGCAGATGCCGGCTGAGTGGCATCATCCGTTCTGCTTGGCGTGCTCGGATACCCAAAGCTCTTCGAACTCCGCGACCGGGAGGGGCTTGCTGAACAGGTAGCCTTGCATCTGGTCGCACTTCCAGTCAGCGAGCTGTGCGCGTTGAGCTTCGTTTTCCACGCCTTCGGCGACGCTATGCAGGCCGAGCGCCCGGCCAAGAGCAATGATCCCTCGGGTGAGGGCTGCATCTTCCGGCTCGTTCTCGATGTCCTTGATGAACATGCGGTCGATCTTGAGGGTGTCGACCGGCAGGCGGCGAAGGTAGGAGAGAGAGGAGTAGCCCGTTCCGAAATCGTCGAGCGCCACGCGCATGCCAAGGGCACGGATTTCTTCGAGTTCGCGAATCACCAGATCTGCGTCGTGCAGGACGACACCTTCGGTGATCTCGAGATCGAGTGCTTCGGGAGAGATGCCGGCTTCCCTCACGATTTCGGCGATGCGGTGCGCCAGGCCCGGCTTGCGGAACTGCTCGGGAGAGAGATTGATGGCGATCGGGGCGGTGCAGATTCCGCGCCGCGCCCAATCTGCCGCCTGCTTGCAGGCGGCCTGCAATACCCAATCGCCGAGGCTGGTGATCAGGCCCATTTCCTCGGCAACGGGAATGAAATCGGCGGGGCCTACCATACCGAGCTCCGGCTCGTGCCAGCGGAGCAGGGCCTCGACACCCACGATGTTTCCGGAAGCCAGATCGACCTTGGGCTGGTAGTAGAGCTCGAACTGGGATTCTTCGAGTGCGCGCCGAAGTTTGCCCTCGAGAATCAAGCGGCGCAGGGAAAGCTCGTTCATGCTCTCGGCATAGAACTGGTAGGTGTTTCGTCCCTGTTCCTTGGCCGCATACATCGCGGTGTCCGCGTTGCGCAGCAGCGTTTCCGGATCCTCGCCATCGTTTGGGTAGACGGTAATTCCGACGCTTCCGCCAACGACGACGTCATGCCCCGCCAGGGAGAAGGGGGCTGCCAGAGCGTCCAGGATGCGGCGCGCGACCGCCGCGAGGCTCTGGACGTCCCGTACCCGCGGCAAGAGGATCGAGAATTCGTCGCCGCCAAGCCGTGAAATCGCGGAGTCGCCGGTCTCCCCCGATCGATCCGCCCGTGTCACGAGATCGGCACCGCGAACACTCATCACCAGGCGGTTGGCGACCTCGGCGAGCAGGGAGTCTCCGATCGAGTGGCCCAAGGTCTCGTTGATCCGTTTGAAGTGGTCGAGGTCGAGGTAGAGCACACCTGCTTTCCAGCCACTCTGGCCGGCCTGGCGGATGGCGAGATCCAGGCGCTCGCGGAACAGTCGGCGGTTACCGAGGCTGGTCAACGCGTCATGAGACGAGAGGAACCGGACCTGCTCTTCGGTGCGCTTGCGTTCGGTCAAGTCCTGGGCGATGCCTTCCAGGCGCGCAGGGGTTCCGTCCGGATCGAAGTTCATCTGGACCTGGCAGTGCAGGACGCGCTCCGAGCCATCGGCTCGGCGCATGCGATGGTCGAAACGGACGGGGCTGCTCTGTTGACAAGAGTTTTGTACGGCCCGCCGAACATGGTCGCGATCCCCGGGGTGGACCATTCTGGATAGAGTCTTCAATCCCGAAGCCGCGTCCGGCCGTTCGACACCGTAGATTTCCCAGAGCATGTCCGTGCCCGAAAAGTGGCCCGATTCGAGTTCGAGTTCCCAGCTGCCCACCTGAGCCAGGCGTTGGGCGCTCACGACCCGCTCCTGGGTTTCGCGGAGACGGTGCAAGTTCGTGCTGGCGCGAAGCAGGTACCGGAGGCGGTGCGAGAGCACCAGCCATTGGATCGGTTTGGTGACGAAATCAGTAGCCCCCGCGTCGTAGGCATGCTGGATCGCCTGTGCATCTTCCATCCCGGTCATCATCACGATCGGAATCTCGCTTCCGTTCGGCCGTGTGCGCAATGCTTCGCAGACCTCGAAGCCCGACATGCCTGGCATCTGGACGTCGAGCAGGACGAGCTGCGGAGAGCTTTCTTCGAAGGTGCGCAACGCGGCCTCCCCGTCAGAGGTGATCAGGGCTTCGAGGCCATCGCGGTCGAGCGCACGTTCGAGCGTGCGTCGCACACTCGAATCGTCGTCAACGACCAGCACCCGGGGGCGCTTCTTTGCCAGATCCTCCACCTTGCGGTGCTCCCTTTCCGCCATTTCGTCCGTGCATTTGCGATCCGAGCAGAACGTTCCAACACCGTTTTCGGCTCCTGTCGCCCAGTGCTTGACGGTTCGCATGTGTGCTTGCACCGACCGCGGGGAAAAACGCGTCAAGACCCGGGGACGTACCCCAGGGCTTACCCGGGGTTTCACTGGAGGGTCTCAGCAACCCGGTTTCGGGCGGGGCGGCAAGACGCGGGTACCATGAGGGGGCGTCTTCACGTCCTCTTGCTGTTTCTGTCCCCCCGATCGGGAGTTTTTCATGCGAGCTGCTCTTCTGCAGGCCCAGGGCCAGCCTCTCGACATCGTCGACGACATCGAGATCCGCGATCCGCGACCGGGTGAAGTGAAGGTGCGCGTGCGCCATTGCGGCATCTGTCACTCTGACCTGACGGTCGTGGATGGCGCTTTCCCGGCTGGATTGCCCCTGGTGTTGGGGCACGAAGCCGCGGGCGTCGTCGAGGAAGTGGGGGCGGGTGTCACTTCCCATGCACCGGGGGATCAGGTCGTCCTGACACCATGCCCGCCGTGTGGCAGTTGCTACTGGTGCATACGCGGCGAGTGGAGTCTGTGCGTCAACTCTACTGGAATCATGACGAATACATTTCCGGATGGGAGCACCGGCCTCTGTCGTGGCGACGACATGGTGTTCCGGGGGCTCAACGTCGCGGGGTTTGCGGAGTACACGGTCACCCAGGCGAACGGGGCGATCAAGATCCCGGATGAAGTTCCGTTGGAGCTCGCCTGCGTGATCGGCTGCGCCGTGCAGACGGGCGTAGGGGCCGTCCTGAATACGGCGAAGGTCGTGGAGGGAGCGACCGTTCTCGTCATGGGCCTCGGCGGAATCGGTTTGTCAGTCGTGCAGGGGGCGAGGCTTGCGTCCGCGGCGCAGATCATCGTTTCCGATCCTGTCGCCGAGCGAAGAGAGGCGTCCAAGCTCTTCGGCGCAACCCGCCAGCTCGACCCGGGAAGCATGGATGTCGTGGAGGCGGTCAGGGATCTGACCGGTGGAATCGGGGTCGACTACGCATTCGAGACCGCGGGTTTCGCGAGCCTGGTGGAGACCGGCTACAACGCTACGCGCAATGGTGGAACGATCATTGCGGTCGGAGCTCCGCCTGTGGACCAGGAAATCACGTTGGCTCCAGCCGCATTGCTGACCGTCTCGGGCAAGCGTCTGATGGGTTGCCTGCTTGGGAGTTGCAATTCGCTTCTCGAAATCCCTCGGTTGATCTCCTTGTGGCAGGCAGGGCGGCTCGATCTGGAAGCCCTGATCACGGGCCGCCGTCCACTCACCGAGATCAACGAGGCGATGGGCGACTTGCGAGAGAGTCGGGGGATTCGCACGGTGTTGGAGATTTGAGCTCAATCCATCCTTGTGCTTCCGTTGAGCGCGGGAGAGCCCCCTCTGTAGCATTGATGGAGATCGGTCTGGATGATTGAGGAACAGGTGTTGGCGATGGCTCGGGAGGCCACCGGCCTTTCGGATTTTGGTGAGCCTGTGTTTCGGGACGGCTTGGCGACGCTGATCGCGACCTACGAGGGCAACGCGTTCTCCGAGAAGGGGCAAAGACGGAATCAACGCAGGCTGGTCGGTCTGCTCTCTACGCGGCTTCGTTTCGAGGACGCCTGGAAGAAGCATCCGGAGGTCCTGGAGCGGCCCGTCGAACGGCCGATGGTGCTCACCGGACTTCCTCGTTCGGGGACTTCGGCACTCTTCAACCTCCTGGGGGACGACCCTGCCGCTCGGCCCCTGCTGATGTGGGAAACGCAGTTTCCGGATCCGCTAGCCGGCTGGACGCCCGACGACCGAGGCCAGGCGGATCCGCGGCGCGATGCGATCGAGGCTCACTACGCGAAGGTTCGCGAGAAGAACCCTGAATTCACGAAGATCCACTTCACCAGCGCGGATACGCCGGAGGAGTGCGTTCTGATTCATGCCTATGCCCTCTGCGGTGTACATCTGGGAATCGAGTGCATGATGGAGCCCTACGGAAGCTGGCTTCGCGATTGCGACCTTCGGCCGATGTATGCCTACCAGAAGCGAATTCTCCAGCTCTTGGATTGGCAGCGCCCAGGCAAGCGCTGGCTCCTGAAGGCGCCAGCGCATATGTGGGGGATCGATGCGCTGGTCGAGACCTTCCCGGATGTCTCGATCGTCTGGAGCCATCGCACGCCGCTTCTCGCTGTGGCGTCGATTTGCAGCATGACGCATGCGTTGATGGCCACCTGCGAAGACGTCGACAAGAAGGCGCTCGGCCCGATCGTGATGGATTGGTACGCGACCTCGCTCGAGCGAGGGCTGGCGGCCCGCGATCGGCTCGACCCGAAGACGTTCGTCGATGTGACCCATGATGCCTTCGTCGAAGACGGCCTCTCGGAGGCACGGCGCATCTATGCCCATTTCGGACACGATCTCGGGCCAGGGGCCGAAGCCGCCATGCGGGCGCGAATCGAAGCGCATCCCAAGGACAAACACGGCAGCCACGACTACGGGCTGGAGGAGTTCGGCCTCTGCCCGGCGGATGTGAAGGCGCGCTTCGGTGCCTACGTCGATCGCTTCGGGCTGGCCTGGTAGAAGCTCAGGAACGGGCGGCAGCGAGCTCCTGCATGCCAAGCTCTTCCGTGATCCCCGCGCCGATTCCGTTCGACGTCGAGGGGTCGAGGCGGATGCCTGTGGCATCTGCGACCCGATTGATCCCGTCGAAAACGGCGACGATGGTCGCCGCCTGGATCGTCGCGCTCTCACCGATCGCATGGATGCAGGCCCGACGCGCGGCTTCGAGGTCGACCTCATCGGTGAGGATGGCATTTGCATAACGGCGAAGAACGGCACCGTCCGGGATGCCACCATCGGCGCTCTTCGCGTTTCCGGTGGCGATGCGCACGTCGATGTCCACGCCTGCCTGCTTGCCGCTCGCCCGGAGCAGCGCCGCGTGGGAGACCGTTCAATAGTAACAGTCGTTGATCGCGGAAGTGGACGAAGCCATCAACTCCACCTGGGGGCGCGTCAGGCCACCGGGGCCCACCGGGCCGTGGGTGTGATAGTTGGGCGCGAAGGCGGCGAAGAACCCTTGGACGGCTTCCGGGACTGCCGTGAGGGCGCGAAGGACGTTGAAGACGAAGCCCGCAGCCTGGTTCATCTGGTCATAGATCAATCGGAGGGGGCCTTCGGCCTGGTCGGTGGCGACCATCGGCACCCACCCGCCTTCCACGACCGCGCCATGCACGTGCTGGCGGCTCGGCTCGCCGGGCTGCGGAAGCGGAAGATCTCGAAGCGGTTGACCAAGCGCGTGAGCCAGCGTATCCGCGATGGTCACGATCCCTACGATGCCGGCGATCTCGACGATCTGCTCTGGGAGCAAGCCGGCGCCGGTAGCTTCGCTGTACCATTTTTCAGAGAGGCGACCGGGATCCGTCGTGATCCTATGGACGGCATCTACGAGAGCCGATTCATGCTCGCCACCGACCGAGTACGGAGAAAGTGCAGTCTTGCGCTCGCTACAGAGCCCGCAGTTTCGGGCTGCGCGAGTTTCGCGAGCGATGTCGACGCGGTCGGCCCCCGTGAACCAGCTGCCCGGGCCAGCCAGGCCGGTCCAGGCGGCTTCGAGGCCGGCGACAGTATGGCGTGCCGGGACCAGATCAGATGTTTCCATGAGCCGAGCGTACCCCGGTGGGATGGTACATTGCGAATGCGTCGGGGCCGGGCAGCGATCGAGCCGCCACCCGGCCCCGGCAAAGGAGAGAGCATGCGACTCGTCACATTCACTCATGGTGGCAGGAGCCGGCTCGGGCGCCTGCAAGGTGAGGAGGTCATCGACCTCAGTGGTAGTTCGCTTCCGCCGGTGATGCTGAGCCTGCTCGAGGCCGGGCCGGAGGCTCTTGTCGAAGCCGGAAAAGCGGACGGGCCGAAGCTCGCGCTCGGAGACGTGCGGCTCGAGGCGCCCATTGCCCGGCCGCCAAAGATCCTCGCGGTCGGGCTCAACTACGCCGACCACGTCGCGGAAACCGGGCGCGACGTTCCGACCGTACCGATCATCTTCAACAAACAGTCGACATCTGTCGTCGGACCGTTCGATCCATTTCATCGGCCGAAGGTCTCGGAGCTGCTCGACTATGAAGGTGAGCTGGCGATCGTGATCGGGAAGCGCTGCCGGCACGTTCCCAGCGAGAGGGCCCATGAGGTGATCGCGGGATATACCGTGTGCAACGACGTCTCTGTTCGGGACTGGCAGCTGCGTTCGCCCACGATGATGATGGGGAAGAGCTTCGATACGCATTGTCCGCTCGGCCCGGCTCTCGTCACGGTCGAGGAGCTCGGCGGCACCCCTACCGGACTCGAGCTCGAAACCCGCGTGAACGGAGAATTGCGCCAGCACAGCAATACGAAGGAACTGATCTTCGATTGCTTCGAGCTGGTAGAGCACCTCTCGACGGCGTTCACCCCCGAGCCCGGTGATGTGATCTCCACTGGAACGTGCGGCGGCGTCGCTGTGGCGATGAAGCCGCCGAAATGGCTCGTGCCCGGCGACGTCGTTCGCGTCGAGATCGAAGGAGTGGGTGCGATTGTTGGCGATCACGAGAAACCGTAGAAATCTGATCATCTAGCCCCAATCCGTCATTGGATCCGGGCCCCTGAGGGTATCGGTCCGGGTCAGGCGGCGAGTTGTTCGATGGCCCGATTGAATCGTTGGCGGGTGGAGGCCTC
>JAAETT010000583.1 GCA_024228115.1 bacterium | reverse complement strand
TGCTGTTTCTCTGCGTCCAAGACATTTGCCATGGCCGGCGAGGCTATCCGCCTCGCCCGCCTCAACGTCCTGGACGACTCCCCGTTCTATGGCCGGTTTTCAGGTGATCACGTATGGCCGCTTTTGGGTGTTCACCGAGGTTACGTTTGGAGTGTTGCATTCCAAGCGCTAGCGGGGAGCTTGACCGACGTGTCGGCTTCCCGGTGCCCCCAGCTGGGTACTTAGCTTCGAGAGCCCCGCCTCTGGCGGGGTTTCTTGTGTCTGTCTTGCCTCGGGCCAGCGTGGGGAAGGGGTTCAGGCCTGCAGAGGCCCCACGGTGTGTCATGAGACGGAGGATGCTCGACAGGGGGCCGCCAGTCGACACCGTGGAGCGTGGCGACTTTGGCACTTGGCGAGTTACCTCAGTGCCCCCTTGCTCGCATATCCACGACGAAGAGGGCTGTCGCCATCAGCGAGCCGAAGAGCGACGCGAGCCCGAGGCACCCATAGCCGGAACCGCTGCCGCCTCCGATAGGTCTGCAATCCACGCTTCGGACTGGCCGTCCGGATTGGTCCCCCAGCCGCTGACCACGGTGCCGTCGGCCGATACGCCCGTGGCCGCGCGCAGGTCCACCCGGCGGGAATCGCGACGCCAAAGCCGGTGAGCACGTCCTCGACAGGGCGCATCGCGTCGATCGCATCCCAGATGAAAGGCCTCATTGACGATCTCCGGATACGCCCTACCGAAGTCTCAAGAGCAACTTTTCTATGTCAACGCGACCCTTCTCGAGAATCAACTTCGCGCAGGGCAGGCAGTAGGATTTCGCGGATTGCATTGACTCTTTGAATACGAGACAGCTCTCTCCCTTGGCGATTTCATGCTTCTTGTTCCACCCGCACTTGCGAAGCGCCTTCGCGTCTTCGAAGTAGCACTTGCGAAGAGCGGATTTCATCGCACCCACTAGGAGCGCTCCTGTCGTCGGCCACGGATCAACGCTTCCACTTCGTCCCCGATGTCCTCGATGCTGTCAGTCGCTTCGGTGAGCTGTTCGAGGGTAAGATCAGGCCGCCCGTCTCGCGAAAATCCGAAACGCTCGTTCACTGCACGGTGCATCAGCTGAATGGTGGCGCCCATGTTGTTACGCGCACCAAGGTCCGGGAACAGGCGAATCAGAGTGGGGGCAGCGGGCGCCTCACCGAGGGCCTGTAGCATGCGCCCGGCGACCGATCGGCTCACCTCGTCAAGTCGCTTTCGTCGCTCTTGCCTCTGCTGCTGGGGCTGAACCGGCAGCCGCTCAGGGCGGAGACCTGCCGCGCGGCGATTACGCGCATCGAGTAGCCGCTGTACCAAGTCTTCGCGAGTAAGTCCGAGCTCATCCGGGTCGACACCGAGCAGCTGTGGAATCTTGTGCATGAGCTCGTCGATGCTGCCCTCATCTTCCGGGTCGAGGAATTCATCTGTGCTGAACCGTTCGATGAGTTGCTCGAGCACCTCCATGCCCGGTCGCGTGCTTGCACGGCGTTCCCGTTCACCTTCCGGCGTGGGGTTGTCGTTCGGGTCCAGCCAATCTCCGAATACCATCTGGTCTTCGCGGTCGAACGCTTTGAAGTCTTCCCATCTTGCGTCCTGCTGCAAGCCAATATGAGAGACGACGTAGCCTTGGTTGTCCTCATGCTCTGGCGCGTTTTGGACGAGCACGCGCATGATGCGCCCGACGAACTGCACATATGGGGAGAGACCACGAAATGGCCTGAAGATCGCGGCGACCGACAGGGGAGGGTGGTCAAATCCTTCACCAAGGACATTGACCTGCGCGATGCAATCGAGGCGACCTGCTTTGAGGTCCTCCATCACCCTCTGGCGGTCCTCCTTCTTCATCTTGCTGTCGACAGCTTCCGCCTTGTATCCGCGCTCCCGATAGAGAGAAGCGACTTCGCGCGCGTGGTTGATCGAGCACGTGGCGGCGATGATCTGGTGCTTTGTGCCGGAATCACGAAGCACCTCGAGCCATTGAATGCTGGCATCGACGATGCTGATGTTTGTCTCTCTAGACAGGGCGATGCCCTTTCGGAACCAGGCTTCTTCGCGGAGATCGAGGACCTGGTCGCGCGTGAGGCGGCGCGTGGAGCCCTCATGTGTGAAGTAGAGCTCGGTCGGGTCGACGTTCGCGGCCGTAATCTGCTTGATGTAGCCCTGTCGCATCGCCTGGGAGAATCGGTAGGTGTAAATGATCTCGCCTTCGACTTCGGCACCATCGGAGCGAAACGGAGTGGCAGTCAGGCTCACGACCTTGGCATTCGGGAACCGCTCGAAAACTCGCGTCCAGCTAGCCGCCGCGTTGTGGTGGCCTTCGTCGACGAGAATGAGGTCGAAGAAGTCGTCAGGAAACTCAGGCAGCCAGCGGTCCGCGGAACTTGCGAGCTGATGAATGTTCGTCACGACGATGTGCGAGTTTTCGCAGTCGGAGATGTTGGCGTTCTTGCCGTCGAGAACAGCGCGGTGGGGTCCGTCGGTGAAATCCGTTAGGGCTCTAGTCTTTCGCCAGATGCAATCGGAGTTGGTGTAGTCGAGCTCGGCGGCGACACCGTCCCGAATCTCTAGGTTCGGAGCGATGATGAGCACGCGGCCTTGAGCCAAGCCGAAGGGTGCAATGCCCATGAGCCCGGTCTTCCCGCAGCCGACGGGAATACGAAGAATCGCGTGGCTGTTCTTCGAGGTAAAATGCTCGCGAGTCGCGTCGTAGCCCTCGATCTGAGGGATTCGAAGCCGGCGATTCTCGTGAATCGTAATCGGTGCCTCGGCAAAGAATCTGCGGATTTCGTCTTGTTCCATTGGTTCCCCTAGATCTTGATGCGCTCGATTTCGTCGAGTGTGAGTTCGTCGTTAGAGCGGTCGTAGAGCTTCGTTGTGCGCACATCCGCGTGCGCTGCAATCTGTTGGGCCTTCTCGACGGAGCCGCCGTTTTCGATGAAATTCGTGATGCCCGTAGCTCGGAAGCTGTGATTGCAGAGCTTCTCGGCGAGGCTGGGCTCGATTCCAGCATTCTTGGCACGGCGCTTCACCATCTTTAGGGCGTCGTTTCTTGAGAGTGGGAGCTCTGTGAAGCGGCGGTAGCGATCGACGGACCGAAACAGGGGAGCCCCCTTCTGACCGCGGATGTCAGCCGCGTCCAGATAGTCCTCCATGTATTCGTAGGCCTTATGATGGGCTGGAACAGAGTGCATTTTCCCGCCCTTCTCATGAAGCCGGAACCACCAGAACTTCTTCTCGTAGTAGTAGTCCTCGAAACGCATGTTCACCGTCGCACTGATGCGGGCGAAGCTGTAGACGAGAACACCGATGAGGGCGCGATCGCGAATGCCGGCTGCAGTCGACGTATCGATTGCTTCAATGAGCGCCTTGGCCTCGTCTACCGTGAGCACGGGTGTGAGACCAACGGTGACCGAGTGGCGAGGACCCTTTACTGGTGCAGCGGGATTCACCGCGAGGACCTGGCCGGTGACGAGCCAGTCAAAGAGCTTTCGGATGGCGGCGAGGCTCTGTTTGATGGATGCCGGTGAGTAGGCCTTGTCGACGAACGGTGGTCTGCCGCGGCCGTTCCATCCCATGAGAGCGAGGTCCTCGGGCAAGCCGGTCGTGCCGAGTTGCTCGATGTAGGCGCCGACCATGAATGGCTCGAGGTCTGTCAACTGCTGCAGCCCGTGGAGCTCGGCCCAGCGGAAAAACTGAGCGACGGCTCTCGCGTAGGCTTCTCGAGTGTTCGCATTGCGAATCGTGGCCGCGAAGAAATCCAAGAAGCGCTTGCTCGCCTGATCGCCGGCTCGCTCGATCAGCGTCGGCAGCACCAAGCTCTGACCCTTGACCTGCGGGGTGCCTGCACCTTGGAATGGGATCAGTTCGTCGCTCACAGTGGATCCTCGAAAGCCGAATTCACGCAGCAATTTGCCGCAGCTTCATTTCTACCATTTTCTCATCGTTTGGTCAATCATAACCACTTTTATGATAGACCAACAAG
>JAAETT010000582.1 GCA_024228115.1 bacterium | reverse complement strand
TTGCCAATAATATAGAAGCAAACGGAATTGAAAACACAACACACATATTAAAAGATGCAAATGGTAACAAGGTTGGAGAGTTTATATTTACTGAAGAATATTAGTTAATAACAATTTATTAAGGAGAAAAAAGAATGGTAGCTAAACTGGGTTTAATAATATTAATGGTCTGCATGTATTTTGTAATAGCTAAGCTGGCAATGTGTATACCAGTGCCAATAATTGGCCAGACATCACAAGGCGTTGTAGTAGAGACGGTGGAATTGAATGGAACAAAGAGTCAAGTCTTAAACCGTTATTAATATTAACTTTATTTGAAAGGTAGGTGTAGTAATGGAAACTGACCAAGTTTTAATAAACGATTACATGGGGCCAAGCAAGGACAAACAAAGAGAGTCATTCTTAAAAGAGTTCCTTGAGTTCCCAGAAATCTTTGAGCCAACGTACCAAGCAAAAAAAAACATAGTAGGAGATTTTATACTACCGCTATATGGACATAATAGGTGCTGGTTTACTAATGAACGCATGAGAGAATGGGTTAGCAGGTCTTTCCAATATGGTGACGTAAAAGACTTAAAACAAAGCGTAGAATATGGTTATTCTAGCACAGCCGGCCGTAAATGTGCGGTACATGTCATGACAGCTAACATTCGAGACGCAAAAGGTAATTATAAAAAAGTTTACTCAGGCGGTATTACCTTTTGCCTTGAAAGCTTTGTGCAGTTAAAAAGACTAAATAAATAACACTTTATTTGAAAGGTAGGTGTAGGATGAATAAGTATTTTAGAAGGGACTACGGTGGGGAAACTAGTATGAATAAGCAAAAAGAATTACAAGAAATACTGAATGAAACAATTAGGCATTGGCAAGAAGTGAAGGCCAATAAAGGTGGGCGATTAGCATGGAAAGTTGGGGCCACAAATTGCAAGCTTTGCAAAGTATGTGACAGCCATTGCTATTATGGTGAGGAAAAATGCCCTATTTATGCAAAAACAAGGAAACCATATTGTAAAAGAACACCCTACCGCGATTATGAGAAATGTTTGAAGCAAACCCTATCAATTAAGCAGACATACCACTGGTGGATTAAACCTTTTGCGTTAGCATGGCAGGAACACAAACGAAAGAAGTTAGCACAAAAGATGATTAACTTGCTAGTGTCTTGCAAGCCTAAAGAGGAGGGGCCAAAGACATGAACATCCAAATATCGTTCGCTCTAGACAAAGATACACACGCAAAATTGCAAGAAATAGCCAGGAAGCAAAACCGATCAATGGCGAATCTAATTAAAACCATGATCAAAAATACTGTTACAATTTACGACAACCAAGAAAAAGGAGATATACATTATGAGCTTGATTGACGACGACGTACAGAAGATTATAGACAATGCATACGATTTAGGCGTAATGGCAGGAATCGATATAGCTGCTCACGAAAGAGGGTTTGGTAACGAACCTGAGCACACACGAATACTCTTGAATCGGAAAAGCAATTACCGCTATTCAGTTCCAAAATCAGAGAAATAAACAAACCCCAGGCCCGGTAGCAGTAGCCACGTTAACACAAGGCCACGCACCCTCTTTAGCAAAAGGGTGCCATTATTTCCACCGGGTCTGGGAAGGTTGATTTCTAATTCTAT
>JAAETT010000581.1 GCA_024228115.1 bacterium | reverse complement strand
GACGACCGGAAGAAAACCCTTGACGTGAGTCCGAATAGAGCCTTGAATCAATCGCACTGAAGTGGCCTTGTTGGGTGTCGGTGGAGAAGCCTCGTAACTCCTTCATCTCACACTCGCAGGGCCATTTCAATGTCCGGCCTCCACCTCAATACGACGGATTGGAGCTAGACCTCCGCCGTGTAGGGCGGTGCCGGTTCGTACTGGATTCCCCGCTGCACCTGACGCGCCACGTCGGGTGAGTGCAGCTGGCCAACCAACCAGAGCGCCATATCGATTCCAGCCGAGACCCCGGCGGATGTAACGAGATTGCCATCCCGCACGAAGCGCGGGCCGTCGAGCACCTCCACATCGCCGCGCGCGCGGAGATCGTCGATGAACCCGAAGAACGTCGTGACCCGCTTGCCCCGCGCGAAACCGGCTTCGTGCAGGAGCAACGCGCCGGTGCAGACACTCGTGACCCATTCGCAATCCGCGCCGACGTTTCGAATCCACCCGATCAGGGCGTCATTCGAGACCTCCCGGCGGGTGCCCTGGCCACCCGGCACGAGCACGACATCGAGATTCGGGGCATCCGCGAAGGTGTGGTCCGGCAACACGCGAAGACCGTTGAAGCAACGGATCGGACCCGCCTCCTCTGCGATCGTCACGACCTTTCCCCGACCCGTCGCCTTCTGAAGAGCGCCGAAGACTTCGAACGGGCCGACGAAATCGAGTTCTTCGACGTCGTCGAAGAGCAGGATTCCGATCGTCACCTCGCGTAGCTCATTCATGCATGCCTCCAGCCTCTGGCCTGGCTCTCGTCACGGTTTTTTGTAACAGTACAAATACATGAGGCAGGCGTTACAGAAGTCTATCGAAGTGATCCGTGGCCGGCAGGCGGCCGAGATCGCAGCCAGCGTGGAAGCCGCCATTCGCGACGGCGATCTCTCGCCGGGAGATCTGATGCCGACGGTCCGTGCCCTGGCGAGCAAACTCGAGGTCAGTCCAACGACGGTCTCATCCGCCTATCGGGAGCTTCGCGGCCGGGGCTTGCTCGTCACCGAAGGCCGCCGAGGGACCCGGGTGAGCCCGGCGCCCCCCGTGATGGCCCCGGCCGCGGCACCCCTTCCGGCGGGCACCCTGGACCTCGCCAGCGGAAATCCGGATCCCGCGCTCCTGCCGCGCCTGGGGCCCTTTCTCGCAGAACTCGATCCGGAGCCCCATCTCTACGCGGAGCAGGTCCATCTTCCGGAGTTGATCGAACTGGCCGGGGCCCGGCTGCGTTCCGATGGCATCCCCTACCCCGCGGTCTCCGTCGTGAGCGGGGCGCTCGATGGCATCGAGCGGGTCCTGCTCGCCCATCTTCGGCCCGGCGATCGTGTGGCGGTGGAAGATCCGGGCTTCGGCGGCGTCTACCACCTCCTTCGCGCCATGGGCCATCCGGTCGAGCCCGTCGCTGTCGACGACGACGGAGCGCTTCCCGATGCCCTCGAGCGCGCGATCGCTCGTGGTGCTCGTGCGGTCGTTCTGACGCCGCGCGCGCAGAACCCCACTGGTGTGGCGTTCACACCGATTCGCACCCGGGAGTTGCAGGCGATCCTCGACCGCCACCCGGACATCTTGATCATCGAGGACGATCACAACGCCGAGGCTTCGGGCGTAGCCGCCGCGACACTCTGCCGAGATGCCACGCCGCGTTTCGCCGTCGTGCGCTCGGTGTCCAAGACCCTCGGGCCGGACCTTCGCCTGGCCATCCTGGCCGGCGACCGGGAGACGGTCGCCCGGGTCGAGGGACGGCAACTCCTTGGCACCCGATGGGTGAGCCATCTGCTCCAGCATCTGGTCGTCAAGCTCTGGAAGGATCGAAGCGTTTCGCGCCTCGTGGCCAGGGCCGAAAAGACGTACACCGCGCGCCGGGAGGCATTGTTGGCGGCGCTTGCCGAACGCGGAATGTCGGCCCATGGCCGGTCTGGCATGAACGTCTGGGTGCCTGTCGCCGAAGAGACCACCGCCGTACAACGGCTTCTGGCCAGGGGATATGCCGTCCGCGCCGGCGAGAGCTATCGGCTGCTCTCCGCGCCGGCCTTGCGGCTGACGACGGCGGCGCTCCCTGTGGGGGAAGCGCCTCGCGTGGCGGAAGCCCTGGCGGCGGCCGGAGCGGCGCCTCTCACCCATGGCACCTGAGCGTGGAGATTCTTGTTGACCTCTTTACCGGTCGGTAAGTAGAGTGCGTGGGTAGATCCTGGAGGGAATCCCATGAAGATTGCGCGCTACCTGTCGGTCCTGCTTCTGGCTCCTGTACTGATGGCGGGGGACTGCGGCGGAGGCGGTGGCGGCCCGACGCCTCCCCAGTATCCCTTCGTCCTTGCCCACGGTTTCCTCGGCGCTGAAACCTACGTCGATCTCCTCGACTACTGGAACGGCATCGTTGACGAGATGGAGGACGAAGGCGCCGAGGTCTACGTCAGCCAGGTGAGCGCGATCCACGACAGCTACGTGCGAGGCGCCCAGCTTCAAGCCCAGGTGGAGAACATCATCGCCACCACCGGTGCGGCCAAGGTGCACCTGATCGGCCACAGCCAGGGCGGCCTCGACATCCGTTACGTCGCGGGCATGCGGCCGGACCTGGTCGCCTCGGTCACGACGGTTGGCTCGCCCCATAAGGGCACCTCGGTCGCGGGATTCATCGCGGACGGAATCAACCTGGATGGTTCGTTCGCAACCTCGTTGTTTGCCTTCTTTGGCGCACTACTGACTCCGGTCGTCGAGCTCCTGGGCGGTACCGCCGACCCCCTCGACGCGAAAGCCGGACTCGCCTTCCTGGCACCCTCCGGAATCGCCGCATTCAATACGACCTTTCCCGACGGCCTTCCGGCCGGCTGCACCCCGGGCCCCGCTGTGGTGAGTGGGATCCGGTACTACTCATGGACCGGTCGCTCCAGGTCGACGAATGTCCTCGACCTGACGGATCCGCTCCTGGCGATCGCCGGCCTCTTCTATATCGGCCAGGCGAATGACGGGTTGGTCACCGTATGCAGTTCCCAGTTCGGCGACGTGATCGACGACGGGCTGATCATGAACCACCTCGACGAGGTCAACCAGATCCTCGGTCTGACGTCATTCTTGGAGGTGGATCCGCGTACGCTCTACCGGGACCACGTCCGGCGGCTGGCCGATCTGGGCCTCTAGGAGCAGCCAGACGTCAGGTTTCTCCCGCCGCGCCATCGCCTTGTTGGTAATCGGCCTGGCCGCGGGTTTCCTGTGGAGCAAACGCCCCCGGGAGGCGCCGCAGCCAGCCGCCCCGGTGGCTGCACCTGCGACGACTCCCGCTCCGCCTGCGATGAACCAGGCCGCCGAACCGACTGCCTCGGGGCTCTCGGGGCGCTTGCAGGTCGATGCCGCGGGCCAATTCATCGCGGATCCCGATGCTCTGGCCTGGCTCCGGTCCTTCCTTCTCTCGCATCGACATCTCGAAGCCGGCCCCTTCGATGCCGCGCTCCGCGACGCCATGCATCGGCCCTGCCCGAGGCGGCCTGGGCCGATGCCGAGGAACTTGCCGAACGCTTCCTCGCATTCCGCGCTACGGCTCAGAGGGAGCTGAACGACCCTGCCCTGGCGGCCAGTGGAGATCTCGAGCGAAGGCTCCAGTGGCTGCGAGAGCTTCGCCGACGCAGTTTCGGAGCTGAGCTCGCCGAGCGATTGTTCGGCGAGGAAGAAGCGCGGCTGCGCGTCGTGTTGGCGATGCGCCGGGTTCGCGAAGACCCCTCTCTCAGCCAGGAGGAACGAGAGGCTGCCCTCGGCGCACTCGAGGAGGAGTTCCCGACCGCCGTGCGCGAAACCCGGGCCCGGACGACGGCGCCCTTGCGTCTGGCCCAGGAGGAAACGGCCCTACGCGACGCAGGTGCGAACGATGCCGAGATCCAGACGCTTCGCGAGGCCCGCGTCGGCAAGGCCGCTGCGGCCCGGCTGGCAGCCCTCGACGAGGAGCGGCGGGAGTGGGATCGCCGATTGGGGGATTACCTCGTAGAGCGAGACGAACTCCTCGCAATAGGGACCGACCCAGAAGGGCTTCGCGAACTGCGCGTCCGACACTTCGCCGAGCACGAACGCTTGCGCGTCGAGCGCCTCGAGGCCAGCTGGCAAGCCCAGCGCCCGGCGATTCCGGAACCAGAGCCCTACTAGAGCTGGCCGGGCTACACTGCTCGCGGACGAACCCCGGAGCATCATGTCACACGTACGTTTCGAACCCGTTGGCTTGACCGCTATCCCAGCCACCTCCGGCGCGTCCAGGAAGAGCAGCAGCCAGTGACCGACGAGAACACTCGCGTCGAAGAACTCCTGGGAAAGCTGACCCTCGACGAGAAGGCGACCCTCACTGCCGGTTCTTCGATCTGGTATGGCGGAAGTGTGCCGCGCCTCGGGATCCCTGCGCTCAAGGTCACCGATGGGCCGATCGGCGCGCGTGGAGGAAACCTCGGCGGCGGCGTGAGTGCCGCGTGCTTCCCGAATGCCAGCGCCCTGGGTGCCACATGGAATACGGGCCTCGTTGAAGAAATTGGCATTGCGTTGGGCGAGGAAGCTCGCACCAAACGAGCTCACGTATTGCTCGGGCCAACGATCAACATGCACCGGTCGCCGCTGGGAGGCCGGCACTTCGAAAACTACTCGGAAGATCCCCACCTCACATCGCGGCTGGCCGTCGCCTTCGTGCGCGGGGTCCAGAGTCAGGGTGTGGGCACCTCGGCGAAGCATTACGTGGCCAACGATTCGGAGTTCGAACGACACACGATCGATTCAGAGCTGAGCGAGCGTGCCTTGCGTGAGATCTACCTCGCGCCCTTCGAGACCGCCGTGGTCGAGGCGAACGCCTGGACGGTGATGGGCGCCTACAACGCGGTGAACGGAAAGCCGGCCTGCGCCCACAGGGAATTGTTGGTGGACGTCCTGAAGCAGGAATGGGGTTTCGACGGGCTCGTGGTCTCGGACTGGTTTGCTGTGCAGGACACCCTGGGCCCGGCCAACGGCGGCCTCGATCTCGAGATGCCGGGACCGCCGCGCTTCTTTGGTCCGGCTCTGGCCCTGGCGGTAAAGGACGGCGCCCTCTCCGAAAGCGAACTCGACGACAAGGTGCGTCGGATCCTTCGCATCATGGCACGCACCGGGGCCCTCGATGCGCCCGAGAGCGAAGAGCCGGAGCAGGCCATCGATCGACCCGAACACCGAGCCCTCGCCCTGCGCGCCGCCTCCGAAGCACTCGTGCTCTTGAAGAACGAACCGGTCCCCGACGGTGCGAGCATCCTGCCTCTTCGGCGGGGGCAGCTGCGACGGCTCGCCGTGATCGGCCCGAACGCCCGGCCCACGTCGATCCAAGGCGGAGGCAGCGCCCGGGTTCTACCTCACTACGAGCGTCACATCCTCGACGCAATCCGGGCCGCCTGCGGAGACGACATCGAACTGGTCCATGCCCAGGGGTGCACGAGCCACAAGAGCCTTCCGGTGATCGATCCAGATCTGGTGGAAACGGACGCCTGGCCGGGCAAGAAAGGCTTCGAAGCTCGTTTCTTCAATGGCCTGGAGCTGGCCGGCGAAGCGGTGCTCGTGCGGCCCATGCGCAGCATGGACACGACCTGGTTCGGGCGTTTCGACCCTGCCGTCGATCCAGATGCTTTCTCGGTTCGCATCAGCGGCCAGTTCACGCCGCAAGCGACCGGTGAGCACCAGCTCGCACTCACCTGCGCGGGGAAGGCCCGGCTCTTCGTCGATGGAGAACTGGTCATCGACAATTGGAGCAAGCAGGTTCGCGGGGAAGGATGGTTCGGAACTGGAAGCCGCGAAGAAGTTGCGAGCCTTCCACTCGTCGCCGGCGAGTCGGCCCAGCTCGTCGTGGAATACACCCGAGAGGGGGCGGTGATGATGGGCGGGCTGAAGCTGGGACACCATCCGCCCCTCCCCGACGACCCGCTCGGAGAAGCCGAGCAGCTGGCTGCAAGCGCCGACGCCGTCATCGTCGTCGTGGGCCTGAACGCCGAGTGGGAGACCGAGGGGCACGACAAGCAGGACGCGAAACTTCCCGGCAAGCAACAGGAGCTGATCGAACGAGTTGCCGCTGCCAACGCGTGCACGGCCGTGGTGGTGAATGCTGGCGCTCCCCTCGTGATGGAGTGGGAAGGAAGGGTTCCCGCCATTCTATGGGCCTGGTACGGAGGCCAGGAAGCGGGCACGGCCGTAGCCAGCGCCTTGTTCGGTGACACCAATCCCTCCGGCAAGCTGCCGACGACGTTCGCCAGGTCGCTCGCCGACGTGCCCTGCCATACGGACTCCGCGGAGGTCTACCCGGGCGATGACGGGCGGGTCGTATACGCCGAAGATCTCTACGTCGGGCATCGCCACTACGATGCGGAAGGAATCGATCCGCATTTCGCCTTCGGTCACGGGCTCTCCTACACGACCTTCGAACTCGGACAGCCATCCCTATCGGCCGATGCGAGCCATCTCGACGAACCGCTCGTCATCACCGTCCCAGTGCGAAACACCGGAGGAGTCCGGGGGCAGGAAGTCGTGCAGTGCTATGTGCACGATCTCGAGAGCCGGCTTCCTCGCCCGGAGCGAGAGCTGAAAGCATTCACGAAGGTCTCGCTCGCGGCCGGAGAGGAAGGCCAGGCGACACTGCAACTCGATCGCCGTGCCTTCTCCTATTGGGATCCTGAGACTCACGCGTGGGTGGCCGAGCCAGGAGCCTTCGAGTTGCACGTCGGCACATCGTCGCGCGCGCTCTCCCATTGCCTCGCATTCGAACTACGCGGATGAGCTGCACTCGCCTTGCGTCGAGGAACGTCCCGTCCCCTTCGTTTCGGCGTTCATGGAAGGCGATCCGGGTGTTGGGCTCTGCAGGGTGGCTGATGGCCGCGGCCGCAATGCATGCGGGTGGAATCGGCTTTCCCGGCGAGAAGTGCGCGTTCGATCACTGGCCCCAAGCCGGATGGGTCGTTGCGCCAACTCCGAAGCCGGATGGCGACAACCGACTACTGCGCGCGAGCCACGACCCGCGACGCGGCCTGGCAATCGAGGCCTGGGCCGGACCCACGTCGGCCTCTCGCGACAACGAGGCTCCGAACGCCGAGGAGAGGCAGCGCGCGGAGTTGACGGAGCGGGGATGGCAGGTGAGCCGAATCGATCATGCCCCGGTTGGGGAGCATCAAGCCGTTCGGGCTCGCGCCCATCGCCGTGCGGCGGGGCAGGTCTTCGTGCTCGACGAGTACCAATTCGATGCCGCCGGGCGGCATTTCACCATGCGAGTGACTGGCCGGGGCGTGGGCGCGTTGCAGGACCCCGAGGTCCAGCGTTGGCTTCAATCCTTCCGCTTGCTCTAGACCTCCTGGCTCTCCTCGACCTGCGCCTTGGCCCAGCGATAGTCTGCCTTTCCTGACGGACTGCGCTGGATGGCATCGCGGAAGACGAACGCCTTCGGCAGCTTGTAGCGGGCGATGTGCTTGCCGGCCTCGCTGAGCAAGCCGGGCTCGTCGGCACTCACGCCCTCCCGCAACGCGACGACCGCAACCACTTCCTGGCCCCAGCGTTCACTCGGGCGACCGGCCACGACGACGTCGAAGACATCCGAATGCTGCTTCAGCGCCTGCTCCACTTCCTCCGCGAAGATCTTCTCGCCGCCGGAATTGATCGTGACGGAATCGCGGCCGAGTACCTCGATCGAGCCGTCCTCCCGGTAGCGGGCGCGATCCCCCGGCACGGCGAAGCGCGTGCCAGCGATGACCGGAAAAGTCTTCGCTGTCTTCTCCGCGTCGCCGAGGTAGCCAAGCGGAACCCGCCCCTCCTGGGCAAACCAGCCCATTTCGTCATCACCGGGGGAAAGCACCCGGGTGAGATCGGCCGAGACCACCACCGCCCCGGCCATGGGCTTGAAATCACCGGTCGAGACCCCCGTCTCCTTGTTGGACGGATTGCTCGCCTGGGCTCCGGTCTCCGAAGAGCCGATCGAATCCAGGATCGTCACATTCGGAAGGCGCTCGAGGAATTCCTTCTTCGCCGCCGTCGAAAGCGGTGCCCCACCCGACCCGACCACGAAGAGGCCGGACAAGTCGTATTCCTTCTTCGCCATCTGGTCGAGCAGCGGCCGCGCGAAAGAGTCACCCACGATGGTGAGGGAAAGCGCGCGCTCGCGTTCTGCCGTCGAAAGGAAATCGTCCGGGTCGAGCTTCCGGTGGTCATTCGGAAAGACGACTCCGTTGCCCATTCCAAAGTTGATGAAAGCACCCCACTGGGCCGCGCCGTGCATCAACGGAGGGCCGATCAAGCACTTCAGACCGGGGCCGTTCTTCGCCACTTCCGCGATCTCCTCGAGCGAGGCCACTTCCGTGCCATCCATTTTTCGGCCGCCCATCGCGCCCATGTGGATATCCGCCGAACGCCATAGGACACCCTTGGGCATGCCCGTCGTGCCGCCGGTGTAGAGGATGTAGAGATCGTCGGGCGAGGCCTCCACGTCGGGTCCATCGGGCGACGCGGCGGCAAGGGCGGTCTCGTAGTCGAGTGCGCCCGGCAAGAGCGGCTCTCCCGAATCGTCCGCGATCTGGATCAGCAGTTCGAGGTTCGGGAGCTTGTCGCGAAGCGCCGCCACCTTCGGGGCGAACTCGGCATGGAAGAGAATGGCCTTCGCCTGGGAGTTCTGGAACAGATAGACGAGCTCCTCTTCCACGTAGCGATAGTTCACGTTCAGCGGAGCAACCCGCGCCCGGAAGCAGCCGAGCATGCCCTCGATGTATTCGTTGCCGTTGTAGGCATACATCGCGAGATGAGGCTGGCCTGATTCGTGGCCCGCGAGCGTTCCGCGCTCCGTTTGGACCCGAAGCCCGGCATCGACCAGCACGTTCGCGAAACGTCGACTGCGCTCGGCCAGCTGGGCGAAGCTGTAGCGACGGTCGCGGAAGACGATGGCCTCGCGGTCCGGGACCGCACCAGCAATGGCATCGATGACTTCGCCGAAATGAAAATCCATGGGACTCCTCGGATGCGCTACGAGAGCGGGGCGTGTCATCATAGCGCCCGTGGAGAGCCTCAAGCTGCGCATTTCCCACCAGACGCCCGAGCCCGTGGAGGACCGGCCGGAGGGCCTGGTATGGATCGAGCAAGGCCCCAATCGAGCAGTGCTGCTCACCCCGGATGAGATCGACGACACGAAGACGTATCCGCTCATCACCCTGCTCCACGGTGCGGGCCGCCAGGACGAGCTTCTGCTGAAGGGCTGCCGAGGCGAACCGGAGCGCCGGCAAGCCTTCTTCCTGATCCCGAGGTCATTGCACATGACCTGGGATCTGATCGCCCTTGGCGTGGCAGGCGGGGCGGCCCTCGACCCGGCCGCGGGCCCGCCGGCTTCGGACCGCCCGGACGTGGATTTCCTCGAGTACGCCTACGATCTGATCTGGCGCCGCTTCCCGATCGACCCGGAGCGGCAGGCTCTATTGGGCTATTCGGATGGCGCGAGCTACGGGCTTGGCGTGGGCCTCTCGAATCCGGAGATCTTCAGCGCCGTGATGGCCTGGGCTGCGGGCTTTCTCGTCATCGACGGCAACGCCATTCCGGAAGGAGCGCGCAAACCGCCGATCTATCTCGAGTACGGAACCCACGACGAGCTCTTCGATTTCGAACAGGTCGCAAAGCCCATGCAGCGAAACCTCGAGGAACTCGGCTACGACGTCTCCTTCCACGCAGACCAGGGCGGGCGTCACTGGCCCTCGAGCACGTTCCAGGATGAAGCGTTGGATTGGCTTCTCGCTGAGGTCTGGCAGCCGCAGAAATCGCAGCGTCGTTGACGGGCAACGGGGGCGGGGCCTCCGATCAGGCCTTCGCGGTGCGGGGAGACGACCTCTCCCAGGAAACGAGTTGCCACGGCCTTCCTACGCGCCCATGATGAGGGGATAGGAGGTGCCCCATGAGCGAGACCCCGACGATTCCTGATGGTCCCCCGGCGACCCAGCGAAACTTCCAGGAGCGTGTGATCGGCGCGTTGATGCTCGACGCCACGGTCTTCGAGGAAGTGGAACACGACGAATCCTCCATGGGGCAGGCTGCAGCCGTGGTGGCGATCTCGGCCGTCGCCGGCGGGATCGGCGCGTTGGGCGGCGGCGGCGGACTGACGAGCCTGGTTGGAGGCGTACTGCTGGCGGGCCTGGGTGATCGGTGCTGCGGTCGTCTGGCTGGTGGGCGTCCAGATGATGGGCCATTCGTCCGACCTGCCGCAGCTGCTCCGCACGCTCGGCTTCGCGTCGGCTCCTGGGGTGCTGCGGGTCCTCGGGATCATTCCCCTGCTCGGATGGATCGCGGTCCTGGCCGCTGCGATTCTCTCGTTGATTGCCTGGGTGATCGCCGTCCGGCAGGCACTCGACGTGGATACCGGCAGGGCCGTCCTGGTCTGCGTTCTGGCGTTCATCGCCCAACTCGCCATCGGCGTCGTGTTGGCCACCATGGGCCTCGGAGTCCTGGCCGCCGCTGGCTAGCTCCGGCTGCGGTAGAATCCGGCGCCCATCCGGACAGTCACGACGGCTGCCGGAAGGCAACGGAGGAACCATGGCCGAGAAGATCGACATCACGGATGAGATGCAAGCCGCGGTAGGCGTGGAAAGCCCGCCGTGGACCTATGAAGTGACCACCACGAGCGTGCGTGCCTTCGCCCGCGGCGTGGGCTACACGGATCGGGTCTATTTCGACGAGGCCGCCGCGAAGGCAGCGGGCTATCCCAGCCTGCACTGCCCGCCTACCTACCTCGGCACGCCGGTGTTCATCCCCGGCGAGAGCAACGATACCTTCAGCGGGCCAAAGAACTCCGGGCCCGGCGTGAAGCATGGCCTCAAGAACGTGCTCGATGGCGGAACCGAAACGGAGTACTTCGCCGACATCTGTGCCGGCGACACACTCAGCGTCTCCTCGAAGGTCTCCGACCTCACGATCCGTGAGAGCAAGACGACCGGCCAGATGCTGATCGTCACGAATGAGACCACCTACGTGAACCAGGATGGCACGGTCGTCGCGAAGCAGCGCGGCCAGGGCCTCTTCTACTAGGCCGGGGGAAGAACATGCCTCTCAACTACGACAGTTTCAAAGAAGGCGATGCGCTCCCCGAGCTGAAGAAGGCACCGGGGGTGACCCAGCTCGTGAAGTACGCAGCTGGCGGCGGAGATTTCAACCCGCTGCACCACGACTTCGCCTTCCCTCAGAGCAAGGCCCTGGGATCGATCATCATCCACGGCCGTTTCAAGTACGCCGCCCTCGGCGAACTCGTCTCCAACTGGCTCGACCACGGCGGCCGCATCCGAAAGCTCTCCTGCCAATACCGCGGCATGGACCTGCCCGAAGCCGAGATGACCCTCGGCGGGACGGTGAAGCGCAAATGGGAAGAGAACGGCGAGAAGCTTGCCGAGCTCGACCTCTACGTGAACAACGCCAAGGGCAAGAACACGACGCCGGGCAACGCCATCGTCGTGTTGAAGGGCTGATTCAGGCTTCGGCTTCGAGCGCTGCCGCCACGAAACGGCGGCAGCGCTCGTTGGCCTGCTCGGCCAACGGCAGCGGCAGCATGTTGAAGCCATGGATGCCGCCGGGATAGATCGCGAGCTCGGCGGCCGAGCCTGCGCTCTCCCAACGGTTCGCCATGAACAGACTGTCGTCTAGCAGCGGATCGAGGGTGCCGACACTGAATAGCGCCGGTGGCATCCCGGAGAGGCTTGCGTAGAGGGGGGATACGTCCGGATCCCGACGTTGGCCTCGCTCGGGCACGAAGTGGCTGGTGAACCACTCGATGATCGGCGTCGAGAGGACGAGGTTCCGCTCGCCCCAGTTTCGCACGCTAGGCGTGAAACCCAGATCGTAGGCACCAAAGACCAGGTTGGCGGCGCGAAACGGGTTGGCGCCATGCTTGTCCCGAAGCCGCAACAACGTGACGGCCGAGAGGTGGGCGCCTGCGGATTCGCCCCCGATCACCAGCTGTTCGGATCCGAACTCCCGGGCATTCTCCATCACCCACAACGCCGCCGCCTCACAATCATCCGGCGCCGACGGGTAGGGATGCTCGGGTGCCAGGCGGTAGCCAACACTCATGACCACCACGCGCGCCTCCTGGGCGAGCGCGTCGAGCATCGTGTCTTGCTGGTCTTCTGCGCCGAGGGTCCAGCCACCCCCGTGGAGGTGCAGGTACACTCCTCGCACCTCCCCGGCGGGTCGCAAGATGCGAAGCGGGATCTCGCCGGCCGGTCCCGCAATGCTGCGGACTTCGGCATGCTCGAGCTTCACCAGCTCTCCGATGGGAGATTTTCCGCTCGCCCGTTCCGCTCGAACTTCGGACGGGTCCCGGGTGTCGATCGAGGGCACGGACGCCAGCAGCTTCTCGATCGCCTCGTTGGCCAGCTGCGTTCCGGAATCGACGGACTCCGGCGCGAAGAGCTTCGGGTCTATCCGCATATCGCCACCACCTCCCGCATCACGAAGGTAGCGCCGAGTCCGACCGGGTCCGGCTAGCGAAGCGCCTTCTGCACGTTGCGCTTCAAGCGCACGGCGTCCGGAGCGAGCTTGCGATCGTCCATCTTCAGAAGGTACGGGTCGAGCCCGCCATGCTTCTGGACCGTGCGCAGGGCGCGGGTGGTGATGCGCAGGGCAACGCGTCGACCGAGAGCATCGCTCTGCAGGTGAACGCGCTGGAGGTTCGGGTCGAAGCGCCGACAGGTCTTCACGTTGGAGTGCGCGACGTTGCGTCCGGCCCGGGGGCCAACACCCGTCAGCTGACAACGCTTGGGCATGACTACTTGCTCCCCTTGGTGCCGTAGCGCTTGCGGAAGCGATCGACGCGGCCTTCGGCATCCAGGCTGCGCTGCTGGCCGGTCCAGAACGGGTGACTCTCGGCTGAAATTTCGAGCCGGATGACCGGCATCTCTTCGCCGTCGACTTCCTGGGTCTTGTCCGAGGAGAGCGTCGAGCGCGAAACCCACTGATTCCCCGTCGCGTTGTCGACGAAGAGGACCTTGTGGTAGTCGGGGTGGATCCCTTCCTTCATGGCTACCAGCTCGATTTCCGCATGCCGGGCAGTTCGCCCCGCAGCGTCATCTCGCGGAGCGCGATCCGGGAGAGGCCGAACTTGCGGTAGACGGCTTTCGAGCGGCCACTGATCCGACATCGTCGGGTGAGCCGGGTCGGGCAGGAGTTGCGCGGCATCTTCGCGAACTCGGCCTGGATCTCGTACTTCTCGTCTACGTCGACGTTGGGATCGTTCAGCCGCTTGCGCAGTTCAGCGCGGCGCTCGGCATATTTGGTGATCAACCGGCGGCGCTTCTGATCGCGCAGCACCTGGGACTTCTTGGCCATCCGAAAGGATCCCTCCGTTCGCCCGGTCGGGCGAGAGCGGCGGAGGTTAGGAGGCTCTGCGGGGGACCGCAACGCACTCCCCGCGGGGATTCCGGGCTTGGGGTAACGGCTACGGCTCGAGGACGACCTTCCCGGTCGTACCCCGGCTCGCCAGCTCCGCCAGCGCCTCGGCTGCTTGCTCCAAAGGGTAGCTGCGATGCACCGGGGGGCGAATCGCTCCGCGATAATAGAGCGCGAAGAGCGCCCCGAAGGTTTCGTCGACCCGCTCGGGCTCCTTCTCGAAGTAGGGGGGCCAATGCAGGCCCACCAGGGCGATGTTCTTCAAGAGAACCCGATTGAGACGCGGGGTCGGGATCGTGCCGGACGCGAACCCGATCACCAGCAGACGTCCATTCCAGGCGATGCATTTGAGGGATTGGTCGAAGATCTCGCCGCCAACCGGGTCATAGATGACGTCGGCGCCGTGCCCGCCTGTCTCCTCCATCACGCGGGCGGCAAAATCGCCCTGGCGATAGTCGATCGCGAGTTCTGCTCCGGCTTCACGCGCCACGGCGAGCTTGTCTTCGCCTCCCGCGGTCGCGATCACCCGGGCGCCGAGCGCTCTACCGATCTGCACGGCGGCGATCCCGACGCCTCCCGCTGCGGCGTGCACGAGCAGGGTTTCGCCCGCCTCGAGCCGTGCCCGGTAGACGAGGCCTGCGTAGGAGGTGGGATACACGATGGGCAGCGCCGCTCCCTCGGCGAAGCTCATGGCGTCGGGCATCTTCCACGCGCGAGTCGTAGGCACGACCGCGCGCTCTGCATAGCCACCGGTGCTGCCGAGCGAGCAGCTGACCCGATCGCCGACTTCGAAGCCCTCGGCGCCTTCGCCGAGCTCACGAACGACCCCTGAGATTTCACCGCCCGGCACGAAAGGCAGTGGCGGCTTCACCTGGTAGCGGCCCCTGCAGATCAGCGTGTCGAAAAAGTTGCAGCCAGCAGCTCTGACCTCGATGCCCAGGCTGCCGGGCTGCAACCCCGGCTCTGGCGCCTCGAGCACCCGAAGCTCATGTGGCTCCATCATCCGATCGACCACGACCGCACGCAACCGGCCATCCTCCAACGCTGTCGCACCCGCAACGGCCGCCTATGCTAGCCGAGTCCACCCTCGAGGTTGTTCATGCACCTGCTTCTCGCCAGGTTTCTCCTGCTTCTCGCCGTGGCGCTCTTTGCGTCCTGCGCAACGCCGCCGTCGGGCGCCGTCGATAGCGGGCAGCTCGTCTTCTGGGAGATTCGCCCCCTGGAAAGCGAGGAAGCGGTGGCTCATCTGCTGGGCTCCATCCACGTTGGACGGGAACAACTCGATTTTGATCCTGAGATCCGAGCGGCGCTCTCCGGGGCCTCGTTGCTGGTCTACGAGGTATCTCCCGGGGCGTTGGATCCAGAGAGCATGGCCATCGCGATCCTGGAGATGGGCCGCCTACCCGCGGGCCAGACCCTCGAGAACCTGCTGTCTGCCGAAACCTGGGAAGCCTTCGAAGAGCGACTTGCCAAAGAAGGGCTTCCGGCGGAGAACTTCGCGATCTTCGAGCCCTGGGTCGCCGCGCTCCAGCTCCTCGGCCTCAGCCTTGCCGCCGCCAACACGGACTCAGGCTTCGGCATCGAACAGCAGATCCTCGAAATGACGAAAGGCGCTGCGACCATCGGGCTCGAAACCCCGGACTTCCAGCTCAGCCTCTTCGATGCCCTGCCGATGGAGACCCAGATCCACCTTCTCGAAGAGGCCCTGGCCACCCAGGACCGGGCCGGCGATTTCGTGGATTACGTATTCGCCGCCTGGAACGCCGGTGATCTCGAGATGCTCGAACGCCTGATCATCCCCGAGACGGACGACCCGAACCTCGAGACTTTCCACGAGCGCGTGTTTCTCGAGCGCAACCGCAACATGGCCGCGGGCATCGCCGACCTCCTGGACGAGCCCGGCCGCTATTTCGTTACGTTAGGCGTTGGCCATATGCTCGGGGCCGAGGGAATCCCCGCCCTTCTCGATGAAAAGGGCTTGCGCGTGAGGCGCATCCCCCGGACCGGAGCCGCCCCCTGAGGAAACCATGCAATCGATCGACCCCAAGGCCTGGATCGCAGAGAGCGCAGAACTCTACGGACGAATCACCGTCGGTGAGGGCTCATCGCTCTGGCCCCATTGCGTCGTTCGTTCCGAATGCCAGGAGGTCGTCGTCGGCCGCATGAGCAACCTCCAGGATTTCGTGATGATCCATGTGGGCTACGACGATCCCACCCGCATCGGCGACTTCTGTTCGATAACCCACCACGCAACGATCCACGGTGCCGTGATCGAAGATCATTGCCTGATCGGCATCAACGCGGTCGTCATGGATGGTGCCGTGATCGGCCGCGGCTCGATCGTCGCCCCAGGCGCCGTCGTCAGGGAAGGAACCCGGGTTCCACCGCACTCGATCGTTGCGGGTCTCCCGGCCAAGGTCATCAAGCAACGAGACAACACGGCCGAGAACCGGTTGAATGCCTTGAACTACCACCGCAACGCCGAGGCCTACCGGCACGGAAATCACCGCGCCTGGGACGGCCCCGAGTTCGAAGCCTTCCAACGCAAGAACAAGTCAACCAGCGGGGACGGAGTTGCCTGACTTGTCCGCGGCGATTCCCTGGAAGAGGAGTTGAACGGCGGTCTGGACGGCGGCCCGGCAGCCGTCAGCGTCGAGCAGGCCGTTGGCCCAGGCGATCCGAGCGCCATTCGTGGCGTGGGCGATGGTGCGGGCCGCTGCCAGAACGTCGACACCCCGGTCCAGCTCGCCGCGGGTCCGGCCCTGCTGAAGGATCTCGGCCAGGAGTCCGACCGTCCTGTCCTGGAGCACCAACACGTGACGGGCGACCCTTGCCTCCGGATGGGTCGTCGCCCGCAAGGCGATCGTCGTTAGATCCGGGTCCCGGGCGAGGAGGCTGTGTTCGACGTCCAGGAAGCTGCCCAAGCGTTCTAGCGTAGCTTTTTCACTACGATTCTCACGAATTCGAAAACGGTGCCATGCCTCCGTCTGCAACTCGTGGAGCTCGTCGACCAACAGCTCCTCTTTGCTGCGGATATGCCGGTACAGGGAACTCGCGCCCATCCCGGCCCGGGCAGCGATGGCCCGAAGGGTCGTCGCGTCGAAGCCGCGCTCCCTGAACAGCCCGCGGGCGGCTTCCCGGATGCGCGCTCGGCTGCGGCGCCCACGGAGCAGCCGCCCATCGTCGGGGCGGAGCCCGCCGGCTGCCGGCGTCGAGAACGGTGCCTGTTCTCCCACTATGCGAACAGCTTCGCAGATTCTTCTGCGGTGGCACCCCCTTCGTCCGATGCTGGCCTCCGCTCCATCAGGGCGATGGGCACCCCATGAAGCTCCATCTCGCCTTGGATCTCGAAGCCGGCAACGCGATAGAGCGGCAGACACTCCTCGCGGTCGGTCTCCAACCAGGCCCAGCTCCCGTTCGAATCGACCTCCTGGAGCCAGGCCGCGAGCAAGGCCCGACCGATTCCCTGGCCCTGGGCCTCGGGCGCAACGCCTAACGTTGACAGATACGCGTGCCCACCGAGCGGGTGATTCGCTGTGAGCGCGCGTGAGACCTCTGCCCAGCGCGAAGCCACCCGGAAGCCCTGACGAAATGCCAGGCGCAGGCGTGCTCCCCAGGCAGGCGCGGGAAGTGGCCAACCGAAAGATGGAACCGAAGCCAACACGCCGACCAGCTGACCTTCCCACCACGCGCCACTCATCTCGCCGTAGCGGTGGGCAACGGGCAGGTGCACCGCCATCCCCAACTGATTGCAACGCAGGCGTCGCTCGGCGACCCCGCCGATCACGGCCCGATTCAGGGGATTATCGCGGAACGCGCGCGCCAGCAGCTCGGCGGCCTCGGGCAGCTCAGCGACGGGAAACGGTGCGAGCCGGAGCAGCTACGCCTCCTGGCCAGCGCGCAGATCCTCGGGAAGATACCGCGCGGCAAGCAGGAAATGGATGCAGGCCCACACACTCATTACTACGCCGACCCAGGCCATCGAGTAGCGAATCGCCTCGTCGCCGTGGCTGGCGAAGACGGTGTCATTCAACACTCCGACAGCTTGCGGGCCGAGTGCCAGGCCGATCATGTTGATGATGAAGATCAGGATCGCTGAAGCCACCGAGCGCATGCGCAACGGGGCCATTGTCTGCACCAACGAGAAGACAGGGCCCTGGTACATCGCGGCCAACATGAGTCCGGGGAAGAGCGCCATCAAGGCGACATCCGGATCGCCTTCAAAGTAGAAGAAGAGAAGGAAGGGCAGCGGCCCAATGGCGGCAAGCGCGGGCACGCGGAGATACCACTTCACGCTACGGTGCCCGAGCCGATCGGCAATGACACCCGCCAGCACCGAACCGATCGCGCCGGAAACACCAATCGCGATCCCCAGGCTGCGGCCGGCCTCGGCGCCGCCCATGTCGTGGACGCGGCGCAGAAAGGTCGGCCCCCAGACGGCAAAGGCATAGCCTCCGAAAGCGGTGAGCCCCGTGGCGAAGGCCAGATGCCGGAATGATTTCCGCGCCCACAGGTAGCGCAAGACCTCGCCCGCGCTGGGAACTTCTGAGCCGACCGACGGCCTGGACTCCCTCTCCATCCCGCCTCGGACGGGCTCACGCACCGTCAACCGCACGACCAGAGCCAGGGCGAGGCCCGGCAGGCCAACCACGAAAAAAGCCTTCCGCCAGCCGTATGCATCCTCGAGCATCCCACCAAGAACCAACCCGACCAGGATGCCAACGTGGATGCCCATCGAATAGATGCCCATCGCGGTCGCCCGGCGCTCCGGCGGGAAGTAGTCGGCCAGTAGCGAGTGCGCCGGAGGTGAAAGCGCCGCTTCTCCTACGCCAACACCAATGCGCGCCAATGCCATCTGGGTGAAGTTGCGAGCCAACCCAGAGGCGGCCGTGAAGCCACTCCATGCCGCCAGACCCAGCGCGATGATGCTGCGCCGAACCCAGCCATCGGCCCAACGCGCGATGGGGATGCCAGCCGCGGCGTAGAAGATCGCGAAGGCGGTGCCGGTAAGGAACCCCATCGCAGTATCCGAAACCCCGAATTCCTGCTTGATCGGCTCCAGCAGGATGGACAGGATCTGGCGGTCGACGAAGTTGACGACGTAGGCCAGGAAGAGGAGGCCGAGTACGTAGTTCGCGTAGGCGGGGCGGATCTCCGGCGCCGAACCGGGTTCGGAATCGGGCAGCAGATCAGACTCCGAGGTTCCGGCGAATACGAGCCTCCGGCGGTTCGGCGTTCGGCTCGAACGTGCTGCCCGTCACGGCCTCGTACGCCTCGATGTAGCGGGCCGCCGCCTCGCAACGAACTTCCACCGGGATTTCGGGAATCGGCCCCTCGCCGCGGTAGCCGCGCTCTTCGACCAACCAGCGCCGCACGTATTCCTTGTCGAAAGATTTCGGGTTCGAACCTTCCGAGAGCGCCGTCTCGTAGCTGTCGGCGTACCAATAGCGTGAGGAATCGGGCGTGTGGATCTCATCGGCAACGATCAATTCGCCACGATCATCCAGGCCCAGCTCATACTTGGTATCGACGAGGATCATCCCCTGCTTCGCTGCCCAGGCCTGCCCGGCGGCGAACAAGCGATGGCCAAGGGCGGCGGCACGGTCGTACAACTCCTCACTGATGACGCCGCGGCGAAGGATCTCCTCCCGCGAAGTGAGTTCGTCATGCTCGCCCTGTTCCGCCTTCGTGGTCGGCGTGAGCAGGGGCTCCGCCAACCGCTCGTGCATGCGCATCCCGTCGGGCAAGCGGTGACCGCAATAGTCCCGGGCGCCCTTCTCGTAGGCCGTCCAGATGGACGTCGAGGAAACGCCGGTGAGGTAGCCGCGATAGACCCACTCGACCGGCAGGATCTCGACTTCCTTCACGATGGACACGCACGGATCTGGCACCGAGAGCAGATGATTCGGCACGAGCTCCCGGGTTTTCTCGAACCAGAAGGCGGCCGCCTGGTTGAGCACCTGGCCCTTCAGGGGAAGTGTACCGACGACCACGTCGAAGCAGCTGACTCGATCCGTGACCACGATCGTGCGTTGCTTCTCACCGACGTAGCTGTCCCGCACCTTGCCTTGGATGCGGTGGCCAAGTTCGGGAAGGTTGGTGCCTTCCAGGGTGTGATCGGCGAGTTCTCGGAGCAGCTGCATGTCGACGGGCACGGGGTCTCCTTCTTGGCAGCGTTGATACCTTGCCCATCGACTCTCCGCCAAGGGGGCCAGGAAACGGCGTTTGAGGCCTCCTGTAGGGCTTTCGGGCGTACTCAAGCCGGCTTCGGGTTTGGCCGCTGCATAGGGGGTGGATCGCCCCCACACCGACGACGCCACGACCGAGTTGGCCAGCAGTTCGAGTGCGCCTGGAGCGCAGGCACCGGCACGCGAAGCGCCTGAATCCGGCCCGGCAGATCCGGGATCGCTTCCGGCAGATCCAGGATCGCCGCCGGTCGAATCACCTGCTCCCGCGGCACCCGGTTTCGGCACGGAACTCCGCGGGCACTTTCGATACAAGCTCTACCGCAAGCTCGGACGCGGAGCGTTCGGTTCGGTCTTCCTGGCGCGCTGCCTCGACCGGGATCCACGCAGGGATGATTGCCCTCCGGAATCCGTGGCGCTGAAGATCCTCGGCTCCCGGCGCGGCAAGGCGTCGGAACTCTTGAAGCGCGAGCTCTCCGCCATGCTCGCCCTCGAACACGACCGCATCCCGAAGGTCTACGATTGGAACCTCGAGGGCGACACCGCGTTCGTGGTGATGGAGAACTTCCCCTCTGGCAGCCTGCGGGATGTCATGCCGCTCCAGGGCGCCGTAGAAGAAGAAGCCATCTGGCGTTTGCTGGCAGATCTACTCTCCGCGTTGGATGTCGCTCACCGCGCTTCGCTCCTGCACCTCGACATCAAACCGGCCAACGTGCTCCTCGATGGAAACGGCGGCTACGTCCTGACGGATTTCGGTGTCTCCCAGGCGTCGCGAATCGAACGCGGCCTGCTTCCGTTCAGCGTGGGAAGCCGTGGCTACCAGGCGCCGGAGCAGCGCCAGGAACGCTTCGATCGCTACGACCTGCGTACCGACCTATGGAGCGTCGGTGCCACGGCCTGGGCGATGGCCACGGGCCTCAACCTGGCGGAGCGCTGCGATCTCGTCCGCGAGGACGACGGCAACGCCATCTACGGTCTTCCACCGCTCTCCGAATTCCGGCTCAACCTGTCGCCGGAGCTGGAAGAGGTGATCATGAGCCTCCTCCACCTGGATCCGGCCCTGCGGCCCGGCAGCGTGGCCGAAGTGCTCGCCCGCGTTCAGGCCAAGGGCAACGGAGCCGATTGGGGTGCGGATACGCTTGCAGCCGCTCACCGCTCGAATGTCTCGGATTCCGACATCGACGGACTGATCGAACGACTCGTCGACCCTCTGCTCATCTCGATCTGTCGGCGTCGCGGCTTCCGCGGTTACTTTGTGAAGTTCGGAGACGGCGAAGTGATGTGCGCCGAGGGCGAGAAATCCTACTACGCCCTGCTGCTCCTCCAGGGATCAGTGGTGGTGAGCCGCAACGGCAAGGAACTGACGCGGGTTTCCCGAGAGGGCAGCTTTCTCGGCGAGGTCGCCACCTTGGCATCGATCCCACGTACCGCCACGATGAAAGCGGCCGGGGAAGTCTGGGCCTGCGTACTGAACGCCGCCGAGCTGGAGCGTTTCCTCACCTGCAATCCGGCCATGGCCCTTCGCGTGATCCGTTACATGGCCTACCGGTTGTCGAAGATCCCGCCGATCGACGAGAAGCGCGGCGACTGATTCCTGGTCTACCCTTCGCCGCCATTCCGGTCGTGAAGGAGAACCCGTGCCGCTAGCTCCCGAGATCCAGGCCCTGGTCGATGCCATGGCGCAGGACCCGGACGCCAAGCCGACCCACGAACTCTCACCTGAAGATGCGCGGGAGGGGTATCTCGCGCTCGGCGGATTGTTTGGCCCGGGCGAGGCCGTCGCCTCGGTGGACGATCGCAAGATCCCGGGGCCAGCGGGAGAAATTCCGATCCGCTGCTACCGACCGGAAGGGGACGGGTCGCTCCCAGTGGTCGTCTTCTACCACGGCGGGGGCTGGACGATCGGCGACCTGGACAGCCACGACAAGGAGTGCCGGGCGATCGCCAACGGGGCGGGAGCGGTGGTCGTCTCCGTCGACTACCGCCGCGGGCCGGAGCATCGCTACCCGGCGGCATGCGACGATGCCTTTGCAGCGTTGTGTTGGGTGGGCGAGCACGCGAGCGAGTTCGGTGGCGACCCGCAGCGGATCGCCGTCGTGGGAGACAGCGCCGGGGGCAACCTTTCGGCGGTCGTCGCTCTTCGCGCCCGGGATGAGAAGGGTCCCTCGCTCTGCGCCCAGGTACTCATCTACCCGGCCGTCGATCTTCGGCTCGATTCCGTCGATCTCCATCCTTCCAGGCTGGAGAACGCCGCCGGGCCCTTCCTCTTGAAGGAATCGATGGACTACTTCACCGGCCATTACCTCGGAGATGCACCGGAACTCGGAACGGAGCCCCACGCCTCTCCCTTGCTGGCCGCCTCCCACGCCGGGCTTCCTCCCGCATTGCTCGTCACCGCGGAATTCGACCCGCTACGGGACGAAGGCGCTGCATATGGCGACGCCCTCGAAGCCGCGGGGGGCCGCGTGGAGCGACATCTCTACGAAGGCATGCCTCATGTCTTCTTCCAACTGAGCCCGATCGTGCCGGCGGGAAAGGAGCTTCTCCAGGAGATCGCCGAATATCTCCAGGGGGCATTCGCCGCCTGACCTCCGGGTGACGGGCTGCCGGGCGCAGTCCGCTGCGATCCGTCAGGGGAGGTTCGAGGTGGCCATGGAGGGGCCCTCTCGCCACCCGCCGGTCTCTGCTTCATCGGTGCCGAACCGATCCCCGTCGAACGAGGGCGCGATGCCCGAACCGCGCGAACCACGTATCGCAGCGGGCCTCCTGGAACCACCGCATCGAATGGGAAGCAGGTGATCAAGGTCAACTCGGCGCGCCCGGTCGGCTCCATCACCGACGCCTGGCTCTCGTGGAGCACCCGGGTCTCATCGACGCGAAAGCGCTGACGCCTGCCGCCGCTGGCCTCGAGAAGGATCTCGTCGCCGGCCACCAACTCACGAAGAAAGGCGAAGTGGGTATCCCGATGACCGGCCAGGACGACATTGTCTGCCGTCCCGGGCTGCGCGCTGCCATCGTAGTGGCCGGGCCCGAACGCCAGGGTGCGCCCGCTTATACCCGCCAACACCATTCTTTCGATCCCCAAGCGGGGCACCGAGAGCTTTGCCACGGGATGGGTATCGGCCCATGGCCAAGGACGAACATCAACGCCTTCCGCTTGGATGCGCTCCCAGGCGTGTGCCAACAGGAGTTGAGCCAGCCGGGCCTTGAAAGGGATCCATGCCGCCTGCGCGAGGCAGACGCAACCCACCGCGACGAGCGCGAGAGCCCCGTACTTCCTGTTCATGCCGCGCGACGTGTAAGCGCGAGCCATGCCCCGGTGAGCAGACAGGCCACACCGATCCACACCAGCAACGCAGCAGGGGTGCCGCCCTGGGGCAGATGCTGAGTGTTCCGGGTCAACCGCAGCACATCGTTCGGCGGCGGGGGACGATTCTGCTGGCGAGAGCGCAACTCTCCGAAGACGTGCTCGTAGCTCCAGCCCTTCGGCAGGTTCGTCGGGAGCGCGCGCGCATCGGGCGCGACACCGGCCGGCACGGTAGGCGTGACGTCCACTGCGACCAGGCTGGTATGCCGCGTCACCAGGTGGTGTCGCAGGCCCAGCGCAACGATCTCGTTTCGCACGGCCTTCGGATCGGCACCGTCGTAGAGCGAACCCGTCAGTGAAGCGATCTTCCGACGTGCCCAGAGCCGCGAGATACCCGCGTGCTGTTGCCCCTCTTCGAGAGCGAGCTCCACCTGCCAGGGCTCACCATCGCGGCGGCCCTTGGTGGTCCAACTACCGGAGAGTTCGGGCAGGCGGGCTACGATGACGATCGGCTCGCCGAGATAGAGATCGGGAACCCGCTCCGGCCAGTTTTCGACCGGGCGAACCCCGAAGCCCACCTCGATATCGTAGAGGACGGGGCTTTCGAGCTTCGAGAAGAGCTCCGCCATCTTCGTCTGCACTTCGTGCAGCTGTCCGATGAGCGTGGACGTTCCCCGCCCCAGTTCGGCGGCCCGGGCCATGAAGTGAGCATTCGGAGCCGAGCCGATTCCGACGGTGAAGAGACGAGAGCGGCCGAGGCCCTTGCGGATCTCCGAGAAGAGCCTTGCTTCGTCTCCGATGGCCCCATCCGTGATGAAGATGACCTGTCGTATGCGCGAAGCTTCCTCGGCGGGATCGAGCGCGGCCTGCAGGGCCGTCAGCATCTCGGTCCCTCCTTCGGCGGCGAGCCCGTCGACCCACGAGCGGGCAGCGTCGATCTGGGTGGGCTGCGCGTAGTCCGCTCGGGGGAAGAGCTTCCTCGCGGTGTCTGCGAAGGCAATCACGTTGAAGCGATCCGCTGGCTGGAGCCGTGCCAGCGCGAGACGCAGAGCGCCCTTTGCCTGCTCCATCGATTCACCATGCATCGAGCCGGAAGTGTCGATCACGAAGATCGTCTCCCGCGGAACGCTCTCGTCGCTGCCTTGCTGCGGATCGGGCGGCATGATCATCAACAGGGCGTAGTGCTCGCCTTCCTTCTCCTCGTGGAAGATCGCGGCCACCGGTGCATCCACCGGTGCGGGCCGCCAGTTCAACACGAAATCCGAATCGGCCGGCACGCTCGGTTCCGCGAGCTCTACCAGATGACGCGTGCCTTCGAGGCTTCGGACACGAACTCCGTGAGACGGGCTGTGGATCCGCGCCAATTCCATTCCCGCATCGAGCTCGACCCGGATGCGAACCGGGTTGAGCTTTGCATCCATGCTTCCGCTCCCGGGCGGCACGACGGGCGGGGTGATGCGCGCCGCGTCGGGCACGGCACTCGTGCCGACGGCCCAGCCGTTTCCCCGGACGCTGCCGACTTGCGCGGAGCCCGGGATGGAGCGTGGCCCGACGACCATCGGAAAGCGCAACGCAAAGCGGCCCTGGTCGTATCGCAGATCCTGCTGATACTCGATCCCGATCCGGACCTCCTCTCCGGGGCCGATGCCAGCAACCGAAGTCGTGAAGAGATTGGGGCGCTCCTGCTCCAGCAGGGAGGCCTTGCGCCCCTCGGTTTTCGCTTTCTCGTAGGTTGCCCGCGCTTCCTCCCGGGTCTGGATCTCGCCGACGATCAAACGGCCTCCGACCACCAGAGCCAGGGTGTCGACCGCCGCACGTTCGGGCAGGGGGAAGACGTAGATGCCTTCGATCCACTCCTCGCCCGGATTGTGGAAACGTTGCTGGACCGTGGTCCGAGCGATCATGCCCGTGACCTCGATCTGCACATCGGTATGGACGGTCGGAGCCGGGCTGAGACCCTTCGCGGTGCGAAGCAGCAAGGTGCCCGCTTTCGCATCGCCGGGCTTCATCGTGGCCCCGAGATCCTGGGCAGCGCTCGACGAGGCGAGCAGCAGCATCACCCCGAGCAGGCCCATCATGGGAAGTCCTACAGTTCGAAGGCCTACACGTCCTCGGTCTCCCACTTGCGCTCTCCCCCAGATCCGCAGCCGCCACCCACCCGCCGGATCGGGAGAAGGCTGTTCGGGTAGAGCAGAAACCGGATGTGCCGATCCGGTTCTCGGGCGTGCTAGGCGCAACACCGTTCAGTTTGTCTCGGAATCTGTTGACCGAGAAGGACGACCGTCCGCTGCGGTGGTTGGGACGGTGAATCCGCGACGAACCGATTCGCGGGTCGGTCGGATTGAACGGTACGGGTGCTTCCAGGGGAAGTATGGCAATGGCTACGCGAACCGTGACCAGCTGTCAGCGACGGAAGCGTGAACGGATGGCCTGTGTGGGTCCGAGGCAGATCGGTGCTCGGCTCGGAGCCGTTCGGTCGACGCTGTGACGAGTCGCGCCACGGACGAGCCCCTCATGCGCGGAGCCCGGTGGAAGGAATTTGACCTCGTGTGTGCCACTATATAGGTTGCGTGACGCAACTGGTATTCGAGAGGCGCACCCGGTGTCCAGAAAACGTTTCGATCACATCAATTGCGGCGTGGCCCAGACGCTCGATCAGTTGGGCGATTGGTGGACGCTGCTGATCGTGCGCGACGCTTTTCTTGGCGCGACCCGCTTCCATCACTTCGAGTCGAATCTGGGAATCGCGAAGAACATTCTGGCCAACCGCCTCTCCAGGCTCGTGGAAAACGGAGTGTTCACGAAGGAGCGCCTCGACGAGCCGGGCCAACGGTTCGAATACGAGCTCACCCAGAAGGGCCGCGATCTCTGGCTCGTCTTGACGGCAATGCGTCTGTGGGGCGACAAGTGGGTCTTTGGCGAGGCGAACGTGCCGGCGAAGTTCCGGGAACGCGGAACAGGCCGGGAAGTGGCAGGGCTCATTGCGGTGGACGCCAAGGGCGTTCCCCTCGACGCGAGCAAACTCACGGCCGTGCCCGGGCCAGGTTGGCCCAAAGATGTGAACATGGGCGACATGCCGCCCTGGACGAGCCCGCCCATGCCGCCACCCAGGCGGAACCGGAAGAAGGGTTGAGTCGAAACGTCGAATACCTGGATACGCAAGACTGACACGAGCGGTCGGAAGGAATCGACCCGCAGGATTCTCTACTCGCTGCCATTCAAGGCATCGAAGCCATACAAGGAAACCAAGATGAAGACGGTCATCACTGAGATGTTCGGGATCGAGCACCCCATCATTCAGGGTGGAATGCACTACGTCGGCTTTGCGGAAATGGCAGCAGCCGTTTCGAACGCTGGAGGCCTCGGCATCATCACGGGGCTGACCCAGCAATCCGCCGAAGACCTCGACAAGGAGATCGCGCGCTGCAAGGACATGACGGACAAGCCCTTCGGCGTGAACCTCACGTTCCTGCCGGCGCTGACGCCGCCCGACTATCCTGCCTACGCCAAGGTGATCGCGGAGTCGGGGGTCAAGGTCGTCGAGACGGCGGGCCGCAATCCGCAGCCCGTCATCCCGATCCTCAAGGATGCGGGGATCAAGATCATCCACAAGTGCACGTCGGTTCGGCATGCGCTGAAGGCGCAGAGCATCGGCTGTGACGCGGCCTCGGTGGACGGATTCGAGTGCGGTGGCCACCCCGGCGAGGACGATATTCCGAACATGATCCTCTTGCCGCGGGCCGCCGACGAACTCGAGATCCCCTTCGTCGCCTCGGGCGGAATGGCGGATGGGCGCTCGCTCGTGGCGGCGCTTGCGATGGGGGCCGAGGGCATGAACATGGGCACCCGCTTCATCGCCACGCAGGAGGCGCCGGTCCACGAGAACGTCAAGGCGGCCATCGTCGCAGCCTCGGAACTCGACACCCGCCTCGTGATGCGCCCGCTTCGCAACACGGAGCGTGTGCTGACGAATCCGGCAGTCGAGAGGCTCCTCGAAAAGGAGAAGGAACTCGGCGACAAGCTCGAGTTCAAGGACATCATCGAAGAGGTGGGCGGGGTCTATCCGCGCATCATGTCCGAGGGAATCATGGATGCCGGGGCCTGGTCCTGTGGCATGGTGGCGGGCCTCATTCACGACATCCCGACCTGCAAGGAGTTGATCGACCGGATCATGAGTGAAGCCGAAGGCCTCATCAATCGGCGCCTTGCCGGTTTCTTGAACGACTGAAAACGGAGAACGAGCCGATGATCAAGCTCTATGGCCTGAAGATGAGCAACTACTACAGCCTGACGAAGGCCCTGTTGATCGAGAAGGGGTTGGACTTCGAAGAGGTGAAGGCACCGCCGTCGCAGGACGAGGACTCCCTGCAGCGCTCGCCGATGGGCAAGATGCCTTCGATCGAGGTCGATGGGCAGTTCATGTCCGAATCCCTGGCGATCTTCCACTACCTGGAGAAGCTGAAGCCGGAACCCGCGCTGCTCCCGAGTGATCCGTTTGCCACGGGCAAGGTGATCGAGCTTGCATGCCACATCAAACTCGACGTCGAGCTGGTCGCACGCCGTTGCCTTCCGGAACTCCTCTTCAACAAGCCCGTCAGCGACGAAACCAAGGAGCAGGTCAAGGACGATCTGGCCAAGGGCATGGAGGCCGTGTCGCGTCTGGTGGTTTGTGATCCCTATGCGGCCGGCAAGGAGTTCACGATCGCGGACCTCTACACCTACTACAGCTTCGGACTCGCAAGCATGCTCGCCAAGAACGTGGTTGGCGTGGATCTCCTGGCCGACCATCCGGAAATTGCGGCGTTGATGGGCCGGCTGGCCGAGCGTCCGAGCATTGCGCGGGTCACGGCGGAAGCCGCCAGCTAGAGACGGACACGCCGATCCGCGGGTACTCGATTGCAGAGGAGGATTCCAATGAGCGAGACAACAACGGAGCCGAGCCGGTCGGCGTCGGCCGAATTCCGGACCCCCGAGCACGAACAAGCGGAGAGCGGCCGAAACGTTCCCCCGGCCCATGAGCTTCCTCTCAAGGACATCAACCCGTTGAACGCGAATCTGTTCAGCGAGAATCGCTGGCAGGGTTACTTCGAACGGTTGCGCAAGGAAGACCCTGTCCACTTCAATGAGATCGAATCGGCTGGCCGCTACTGGTCCGTCACGAAGTACGAGGACATCAAGACGGTCAGCTCGGATTGGCAGACGTTCTCATCGGCCTACGGGATCACCCTGGGCTTCCGTGTCGGCGCCGACGTTCCGCAAGTTCTCCGACCGGCGGGCCGCCCGCCTTTCATCTCTCAGGATCCGCCCGGCCAGACCGAGCAGCGCAAGACGGTGCAACCAGCAGTGGCACCCCGCAACCTGGCCAACCTGGAACCGCCCATTCGGGAGCGCACACGCCGGCTGTTGGACTCCCTTCCCGAAGGCGAGACCTTCGACTGGGTGGATACCGTATCGATCGAACTGACCACGACGATGTTGGCCACGCTCTTCGACTTCCCCTTCGAGGATCGCCGAAAGCTGACCCGATGGTCCGACATCGTCTTCGCAATTCCCCAACCCGGCGGCGTCGTCGAATCGCAGACACAGAAACGCGAGGAGTTGATGGAGTGTCTCGCGTACTTCTCGAAGCTCTGGGAAGAACGCAGGAAGCACCCTGGCAAAGATCTGATCTCGATGCTCGCGCATGGGGAAGCCACCAAGGACCTGTCCACCGCAGACCACCTTGGAAACATCCTGCTGCTCATCGTGGGTGGGAATGACACGACTCGGAACACGATGTCGGGAAGCGTGTACGCGCTCAACCAGTTCCTCGAGCAGTACGACAAGCTGATCGCCGATCCCGGGCTCCTTCGGACGATGGTGCCCGAGGTGATTCGTTGGCAGACGCCGCTCTCCTACATGAGAAGAACCGCAACTCGGGATTGCGAACTCGGTGGCAAGCAGATCCAGAAATACGACCAGCTGCTGATGTGGTATGTGTCCGGCAACCGGGACGAGGATGTCTTCGAGAACGCGGACGCGCTCGAGATCGAACGCCACAATGCGGTGCGCCATCTATCGTTCGGTCACGGCACCCATTTCTGCATGGGCAGCCGCCTGGCGGAGCTGCAACTACGCGTCCTGTGGGAGGAGATCCTGGAGCGATTCGAGAGGATCGAAGTGCAGGAGGAACCGAGCCGCCCTTTGTCTTCCTTCGTGAAGGGCTATACGCGGCTGCTGGTGAAGATCACGCGCAAGTGAGCTGATTCGCAACCCGGGCCCCCGATGCGGAAGGTTTCCGCAGAGACGGCCGTCCCACGTGCCTAGGGCGGGGCCACTCGCCCGATGGCGCTTGCTGCCGCACTCAAGGAGGCGCGGATGGCCGGAACAGGGTCCTCCGGATCCTCCTCGTACTCGAGGCTCAAAGGATCGCGGGGCCCGAATCCGACCTCGAGCAATGCACTGAAGAACCCGTCGAGATCGAGTCCTCCTTCTCCAAGGACGCGCGCCTCCGGCATCAGCCCCGGACCGGCGACGTCCTTGAGGTGAACTGCGTGGACGCGCGCTCCGAGACGCCGAACGGCATCGACCGGGTCCTCCCCGGAGCGAATGAAGTGGCCGGTGTCGACGCACGCGCCGAAGCCCGGATGCCGCCCTTCGAGTGCCCGCACCACGTCGTCGATCTTGTCGTAGCGCATCCACGGGCCGTGATTGTGGATCGCGAGTCGCACCTCCGGATGGCTGGCGCACAGGCGGTCACAGGCATCGAGTGCTTCGGGAGCAGGATCGATCGTGAGTACGGGGATCTCGGCTGCGCTCGCAAACGCGAAAAGCTGCTCGGCGGTCGTTGCGTCATCGATCGCGTGGACGCCACTCGCCGCAAGCCGGAGCCCGCGGGCCCGAAACAACTCCTGCGTGCGGCGGATCTCATCGCGATCGTGGGTGATGGGAACGTGGTTGCCGAACTCGTAGAACCAGATCTTCGTCTGGGGGATCGCCTCGACGCAGCAGAGACCCAGCTCAGCAACGACATCCAGCATCGGCTCCAGGGCGAGCCGGCGAAGCGTGAAGCTCTGGATCCCCATCGAGAAGGGCCCGAAATCGAATGGATCCGCACCGGCCTCCCTCGCGATCGAAGCGGCCGGAAGCGTCACCGCGCATACCCAGCACAGCCCTTCCCCCATGAAGCGACGGCGGGTCCAGCCCGGTCGGGATTGCCAGGCGAACCGATCGTCTTCCGCTCCGAGGCTGCTGGAGCCCTCCGTCATTCGCTCTTCCTTCGGCGTCATCGTTTTCGACTGACCCGCCCAGTGAGCCTAGCGTGGCCCGACCGCAGCGTCGTAGATTGCGCCTGAAGCGGGGAGACCGGATGCCAGGACGAATATCAACATGCATTTCGGGCTGAATGCTCCATTCGCCGCTTCCCTCGATTCCGCCCTATCATCGGGTTCCCCATGTCGCAGGCCTCCACGTTGTTCCGCTGGTTCGAATCCCTTTGGTATGGCGAGCGTTCCGTGCTCTTCTTCCGGAACGTCGCTGCCGTGGCCATCGCCGTGGTGGCCTGCCTCGTCCCCGAGGTCGGTCCGAACCGTTTCTGGCTCGCGGGCGCCCTCGTCTTCGTCTGCGTGCCTGCCGCAACGTTGCTCGAGCGGAAGCTGCCCGTAGCGGAGACCGCGTGGATCCAGCCGCTCTTCGACCTGACCGTGCTCGTGGTCGCCGTCCACTTCGTGCCGAACATGTGGTTCGTTGCGCTCGTGATCGGCTTGATGGTCGTGCAAGCCCCCAGTGTCGCGGAGAGCCGATCCAGCGCAGTGCTCTACGCGCTCTTCGCCTCGATCCTTACGGTCGGCATGACGATCGCTGCTGTCGTCCACGGCGTTCCAAACTGGGAGCTCCCGGTTCTCGCCATGGTCACGCTCTATCCCTCGGTGATCTTCTACTCGCATCGCCAGGCGATCCGCGCGAACGAGACCCGGGAGCAAGCCCAGGCGCTGGAGGGTCTCCGAATCGTGTCCGGGGGCGTCGCACACGACTTCAACAACATCCTGACCGGTGTCATGGGGTACGCGGAGCTCGCTCTCGGCGAACTCTCCGAGGCCGATCCGGCGCGGGGATCGATCGGTGAAGTCCTGAACGGAGCGCATCGGGCCAGCCTCCTGTCCGCACGCCTGTTGGCCTTCTCCGGACGAGAGGACGCGCCCGCGGAACTCCTCGACGTGGAAGCCGAGGTCGACGACGTAACCGCTCTCCTGCGCCAGGTCGTTCCCAGGGGCATCACGCTGGAGCTGGTGTCCCGCCTCGAAGGTGAGCTGCTGCTCGCTAGGCGGGCGCAGCTCCAACAGCTGGCCATGAACCTGATCCTGAATGCCAGTGAGGCGAATGAGACGGTGCCGGGCCGCATTCGGATCGAACTCGAACGCGCCGGCGAGACCACGGCCGACGCCCTTGAAGTGGTAATGCGCGTCATCGATCACGGCCCGGGAATTCCGGCGGAGCTGCAGGAGAGGGTCTTCGATCCGTTCTTCACCCTGAAGGAGCGCGGGCACGGCCTCGGGCTCGCCAGCGCAGCAGCCATCGCCCAGGAGCTCGGCGGCGGGATCGAGATCGAGAGCGTCATGGGCGAAGGCACGCAGATGGTCGTCCATCTGCCGGCGCAGGCCTCCCCGCATGAGGCCACCGCAGACGAGGTTCCGCCCGAGGTGGCCGGCGGCGGACGGGCCCTCGTTATCGATGACGAGAGGCCCGTCCGCGCGATCCTCTCGGAGATGCTGCGTCAGCTCGGCTACGAGGTGGTCGCGGCGAACGACGGCATGCGAGCCATCGAGTGCTTCCGTGAGCACGACGGTGACTTTGGGGTGGTCCTCCTGGATCTCCGCATGCCGGGTATGGACGGATGGGAGTGTCTGGATGCGCTGCGACGGATCCGGGCGGGGGTGCCGATCGTCGTCTGCAGCGGTCACGACCCCTACGACGTGAGGACCGGCCTGGAGCAGGATCCGATCGAGTTCCTCTCCAAGCCCTTCCGTTTCGCCGAGCTGAGTGAGGCGATCGCCCGGCTCAACTCCCCATCAAACGAAGCGTGATCGTCGCGAAACGGGGCCAGTTCGGGTCAATTCGTCCCGCCCCAAGCACGCCCCTAGGCAAATTCGTGGCAGCGGCATCCTCAAGCTCACATCAGAGGCTTCCGATCCGAACCAGGTGAGGTTTCTCCTGCTTCGATCCGGTGTTCTTGCCGTCATCCTGGCTTCGGCCCCGGCGGCGCCCGGGCACGCATCCAAGGGTGTGGCTTCCTGTAGCCTGCTTCCGCGCAACGTATCCCTGTTGATTCTGACCTCACGGACGCTGGTCAAGGGTTTCGCCCGTTCGGTAGAAGGGCCCCGCATCATCCGGGAAGACGAAACGACCGTTGTCTTCGACGATGGCCGCGTGATTACCTCGGACCCGGATTCTGCAACCCACTTCCTGAACGAGTTGGGTTGGGGAAATCTGAAGCTCGAGATCGTGGCCTCGTTTCCGAAGACGAATCGCCGAAGAGCCGTCGGCTGACGCTAGGCTCCGCGCCCGTGAGGCGTGAGGTCCAGGCATGAGGCCCGACCTGGGGCCCGATCGGGGTCGGCATTGGATGGCATCACCTCCACGCAGGGGCCATGGGAGGGGAGAATTCCCCCGCTGACCTGCCCCCCCCCCCCCGGAAGAGGACCTGTCATGATCGCGGCTCCCGGACGCGAAGGCCCCCTCGATCCCTTTTCCGTCCGCGCCACCCCACCCTCCTCACACGAGCCCACTGGGGTTGCACTGTTGGCGATCCGTCCTCGATCTTCCCCAAGGAGCGTGCTGAGCCCCGGGACGAGCGCATAGGAGAAAGAAGGTTCGTCTTGGTTGATGTCCGATGACTCGCGGCTATGCCGAGCCCGAGCCGAGGGGGCAAGCCCGCCCCCGGGCTCTTGGCGATCTTCCGTGCGTAGATGCCGCCGAGGCTCCAGCCGACGGGCTCCGGGCGGTGCCAGCGCCTACCAGGTGGGGTCGGCCTGTCCGGGTACGCTCAAACCCTGGATCCGTCCGAGGGTCACGGTGTTGGTCAGCTGTAGCTCGTCCACCAGGGCAAGGGGCATGGCGGCCTCATGCCCGTCGTCGAACCAGCCCTGGAAGAGGTTGTCGTTCCCGGGATCCACGGGCTGGCCCTTGGTGGGATTGGGCGCGAAGACCAGGCGCGAACCGGACTGACGTGCCTGGTTTCTTCGGATGCGGAAGAGTGCGTCAATCCATCTATCCGGCGCTTCGAGGAGTTCTTGGTGATGTCTGAAGTGGGTGCGTCCTTAGCAAGGGTGGTGTTTCCAGTTTCTCGGATAACGTTGAAATATCACTACAGCTTGTGCACTAGCTTGGATTCGGGGACAGAGAATCTTCCCCTATCGAACACAGAACGACCCCCGTTGGAACTCCTATCCTCTCGAAAACCGGAGGTGCAGACTCATCGCAACGTCCGCACCGCGGCCCGTTGGATCACCGCACCGCCAGCGTCATCGACGTTTCAGAAAGCCCGCGTTTCTTCGACGTCGAGGATCCACACGTCGTCGGCGGCGAGTCCGCGCGCCCGACCCGCCGCACGCATGCGCACGGGAGGCTCGTCGAGGGGTTCGTCGGCGAGATCGAATGTGCCGAAGTGCATGCCGAGCAGGCGCTTCGCGCCGACTTCGATCCCAGCCGCAACCGCTTCTTCGGGGTTCACGTGCGACTCGCGCATCATCGCACGCGGTTCGTAGGCCCCGATGGGAACCGCCGCTAGATCGAAGGGACCGAGCCTGGCACCAATCTCCTCGAAGCCCGCAAAGTAGCCCGTATCCCCTGCAAAATAGAACCGCCGCTCCGGCCCCGTCACCGCCCACGACGACCAGAGCGCCTTGCGCTCGTCGAGCACACCGCGCCGACTCCAATGCTGCGCGGGCAGGCAGTGAATCACGACACCCTCGACGCCCGCGTTATCGCCCCAGTCGAGCTCCTGCACATTCGCGATGCCGTTGTCACGCAAGAGTTCCGCGTTGGCGAGAGGAACGAAGAAGCGCGTCTCGCGGTCTCGCTCCGCGAGCGCGCGCAGCGTCGATAGATCCAGATGGTCGTAGTGGTTATGCGAGACCACCACGAAATCGATCGGTGGAAGATCTTCTAGCGCGACTCCTGGGGGCACCAGGCGCTTCGGCCCCGCGAACGAGACCGGGCTCGTGATGTCCGACCAGTTGGGATCCGTGAGGAACGTCACGTGATCCATCTGCACGAGTAGACTCGCGTGGCCAATCCACGTTACGGTCGGCGTGCTGTGCTTCGCGTTCTCGCGCAGAAACGCACCGTCGTTCGCCACCGCCTTCGCCGCCCCGGGACGAGGCGAGAGCGAAGCTGCGAAACGACGGAACATGAAAGGGAGGCGGACGCCAACCGACCCGTGCCCGATCGGACCCTCGACGTTCGCGAAGCGTCCCTGCTCATCGCGCAGCGAGGGTGCGATGCCGGGCTCGGCACGAAGCGACAACGCACTCGCCAGGAGCATCCATGTGGCGACGACGAGCGCCCTGCGATGAATCGAGAGGAATGAAATCGGCTGCACGGGTTTGTCAGTCTTCCTGTGTGCGCAACATTCCGCCAACGGGTTGCTCCCTTGGCGGTGAACCCCCGCGCCCCTCGGGGATTCTTCTTGCTGTCGGCCCAAAGTACAAATGTCCGGTTTTCTCCAAAGTAGAAATGTCCGCTTTCTCTTCTGATTCCGGCTTCTCCGCTGCCGAGTCCCGGGGCCCCAGTGGAAAGCGCCTGGCGCTTTCCACTGG
>JAAETT010000580.1 GCA_024228115.1 bacterium | reverse complement strand
TTGTACTGCGTCTTCTTCTGATAACTACATCGAATTCAGCCGATTCCAAGTACTTGAAGGAAAAAAGACGATTTTCGCCTATTTTTCTTAAATTCGCTTCTGCTAGGTTATTTGAAGTGCAGATGATGAAGCTCAAGCTGGAATTGTTCTGTGTCTTCTTCCGATTGCTACATCAAATTCGGCCGATTCCAAGGACTTGAAGGGAAAATGACGATTTTCGCCGATTTTTCTTAAATTCGCTTCTGTCAAGGTTATTTGAAATGCAAATGATGAATATCAAGCTGGAATTGTACTGCGTCTTCTTCCGATCGCTACATCGAATTCGGCCGATTCCAAGGACTTGGAGGAAAAATGACGATTTTCGCAGATTTTTCTCAAATTCGCTTCTGGGAGGTTATTTGAAGTGCAGAGGATGATTATCAAGCTGGAATTGTGCTGCATTTTCTTCCAATCGCTATCCGAATTTGGCCGAATCCAAGGACTTGAAGGACAAATGACGATTTTCGCCGATTTTTCTTAAGTTCGCTTCTGGTAGGTTGTTTGAAGTGCATATGATGAATATGAAGCTGGAATTG
>JAAETT010000579.1 GCA_024228115.1 bacterium | reverse complement strand
TCCGGTCGAGCCGGGAGGGCGTTCGCCCTGGGTCAAGGACCTTTCGACCCGGAAGATCTGAATCGGAATCCGGAACGGCGGGCTGCGTCGCCCCCCGGCCAAATGATCAGATTTCTACGCTTCTGAGTGAGCGTCTACAGAGCGAGTCTGAGCCGGGTTCGGTCGAGGCCTTTCTCTGGACGCCCACAGGGGGCATGCGCAGTCTGAGAGAGGTGCTCGTCAGTGATTTCGGCTTGGATCTCGCTGGGTGGTCGTTAACGATCGCCCGCGATGTCACGGCGGACGGACGAGTCGTCACGGGGTGGGGAACGAATCCAAACGGCAACCAAGAGGCGTGGATTGCGGTGATCCCCGAGCCGTCGATGCTGATGCTGCTCGCGCTGTCGGTGGTTGCGGTTCTTGGCCACCAGACAGCCACGAGGCCTGGTCCGGGCCTGCTACGGGCATGAATGCAGCCGGGGGCTTGGGGAAATCACCCGGATTCCCCCTGATTTCGCCGCCATTTGCCCCAGGCTGACCCCATGGGGAAGGGGTGCCTTGGGAAAGAACGCCCCGGCCCGAGGTAGCCACACCCCCTTCAGGACGGGTGTGATCGGAACGCTACACTGTGAAGTGTCAGAGCTTGCGGATCGCGGCCTCTCATGGGAGGGGGTGCGCGATCACACCGTTCCCGCGAAAAGCGAAGCGGCCACGGAACCGTGGCGGCTGCGGGTGACCGGGGAGGCTGGAGCAGGGGGGTGGGGGTCACGCCGGTGGGTGACACACACGCGGGAAGATTTTGCCCGACCTATGCCCGACCTCCGAGGTCGGATGCGGTGGTGAGATGCGGTCGTGTGCGGTCCTGACAAGCACGGAGAGCGCCAAGTAGCTGGAATTGCGGTGCCCCCGGAGGGTACACCGACCTTGCCAACGTGAATGTC
>JAAETT010000578.1 GCA_024228115.1 bacterium | reverse complement strand
GCGGACGCCGACCCAGGTGCGGAATGCGATGCGCTACGTGCTTCTGAATGCTCGTAGGCACATGAAGACGAAGCCTCGGACGGCCCGAATCGATCCTGCATCCTCTGGGCGCTGGTTCGAGGGCTGGCGGCGCTCTGCCGGAAGGCTCGTCGCCCAGGCGCGGGAGCGACCTGGGGGAAACGTGGTGGCTATCGCCAACCCACATACATGGCTCCTGGCCGAGGGCTGGCGGAAGGCTGGCCCGCGGCTCGACCCGGCCGAGATCCCGAGCGCCGTGTAGCCGACCCGCGGGCGAGAGCCGGCATCCGCCTCATAGATGTGGGCCCAAGGCGCCGCACCCGTCCGTTGGCCATCCGGAAACGCCCCGCAGGATCGAAGGAACTCCCGAACGCCCCGACCGATCCCCCTCAACAGCCCGCGAGCGCCAGGCTGGCCAACCGCGACGCCGCGCAGGCGGCGGTGCGTGCCATCAGGTGTCGCGTGCCTCAATGTGGCAATCAATTGGTCTCCCCCGCGGGGAGGATTGGGCTCTGTGTGGAAAGGGTTCTGGTTGCCAAACCTCAATGGTTTGGATAGGTTACGCCGGCTTAGGGCGCGTGTAAGCGTGTGCAAGAGGTGGGCGCTCCGTCCACTTTTTTTGTTTGTGGGGCTGGTTTCGGGCTTCCAGGCAAGGGGATCGCTATCGCCTGAGCGCACTTCTTGTGTCAGGAAGGTTTGAAGCAGCTCTCGTCTGGTCAAGCCGAGGACAGGAACCGGCAGAACAGGGGCAGCATGTACCGGGACATCCCGGATGGGTACCGAGCTTTGATCGAGCCGATCGTCACAGATCACGGCCTGGAATTGGTCGACGTCGAGTTGCGGCAGGGGCGCTCCCCCTGGACCGTGCGTGTCGTCGTGGATACGCCCCTGTCCGATGGAAAGGTTCCGATCGATCGTTGTGTCGCCGTGTCGCGGGAGATCGCGGTCGGTCTCGATGCTGCCGATCTGGTGCAGAGCCAGTACCAGCTCGAGGTTTCCTCGCCCGGGCTCGATCGCACGCTTTCCCGAGAGAAAGATTTTCACAACGCCTGTGGGCAAGAGGTGAAGATCGAGACCCGCCACCCCGTCGAGGGTCGGCGCCGTTTCAAGGGCAAGATGCTTGCCTTCGACGGTCGCGTGATCGAGGTCGAAGTCGACGGCGAGCCTCGCGAGGTCCCCTTCGAGGCCGTCGCCCGCGCCCGCACGCTCTATCAGTTTACCAGGGACGATTTCGCGTCTGGCGCCAAGCGCGCCGACCGTGCGTCCTGAAGCCTTCGAGGAGACGTCATGAACCTCGACCCGCTCAAGCGCGAGATCGATCAGATCGCCAAGGACAAAGGCATCGATCGCATGTCGATCATCCATGCCCTTGAAGAGGCGATGAAGCAGGCCGCACGCAAGAAGTATGGCCAGGACAAGGAGATCGAGGCGCGCTTCAACGAAGAAACGGCCGAGATCGAGCTCTTCGAATTCCGTGAAGTGGTCGACGTCGTCTCCAATCGGGACACCCACATCACCATGGACGAGGCCCGGGAGTTCGATCCGCAAGCCGAACTGGGTGATGAGATCGGGATCAAGCTCAACACCGACGGTTTCGGGCGGATCCTTGCCCAGACCGCGAAGCAGGTGATCATCCAGCGCGTTCGCGATGCCGAGCGCGAGATCGTCTTCGACGAGTTCAAGGATCGGCTCGGCGATGTCGTGAACGGCATCGTGCGCCGCTTCGAGAAGGGCTCGATCATCGTCGATCTGGGCCGCTCCGAGGCGGTCCTTCCCGCCAAGGAACAGGTTCCGAGGGAGAATTATCGCCCCGGTGATCGCATCCGCGCCTACGTGCTCGATGTGAACAATCAGACCAAGGGTGCGCAGGTCGTCCTCTCGCGGGCCAGCATCAAGCTGCTGACGAAGCTCTTCGAGCAAGAGGTGCCGGAGATCTACGAAGGCATCGTCCAGATCGCATCGGCGGCCCGGGAACCGGGCGGTCGTTCGAAGGTGGCGGTCGCTTCTCGAGACGGCGATGTGGATCCGGTGGGCGCCTGCGTCGGCATGAAGGGCAGCCGAGTGCAATCCGTCGTGCAGGAGCTGCGCGGCGAGCGCATCGATATCGTGCCGTGGAGCAGCGACCCGGCTCGTTATGTCTGCAGTGCGCTCTCGCCGGCCCAGGTTTCGAAGGTCATCATCGACGAACCGGCGCAGACGATGGATGTGATCGTGCCCGACGACCAGCTTTCCCTGGCGATTGGACGCAAGGGCCAGAACGTACGCCTGGCTGTACAGCTGACGGGCTGGAAGATCGACATCAAGAGCGAATCGCGCATGCGCGAAGTCGCCGAGTGGTTCGCGGAAGCGGTGTCTGTCATCGAGGGATGCGGCGACGCCGAGGCCGATTATCTGCTCCAGCAGGGTGTCGCGTCTCTCGAGGGCCTGGCCGAATGCGACGCGGAGTTCTTGATGACGCTGCCTGGTGTCGACGAGGCCGGCGCGCAGCGGATCAGGGAGAAGGCTGCCGAGTTGGCGATCGTGAAAGCCGAAGAAGCGGAGCGTGCCGCAATCGAAGCGGCGGAGCGTGAGGCGGCCGAGGCCGCTGAAGCGGCTGCTGCCGCAAAGGCGGCTGCCGAGGCCGCTGCCGTTGCGGCCGCCGAAGCACCGGACGAGGCGGAGGCTGCTCCCGAGGGCAGCGGCGAGGACGAGAGCGAGAGCTGATCCCGACCGATCCGGCACTTCGGATCGATCCGGAAGCTCATTCCAAGGTTGACGCGGGAGACCATGGCGAACGTAAGGGCCTACAAGATCGCAGAAGAGCTCGGCATCGAGCGGAACGAGTTCGTCGAAAAGGCGAACGCGATCGGCATCGCGTTGAAGAACGCCATGGCTTCGGTCGATCCCGAGCAGGCAGACGTGCTGCGCGAGAAGCTCGGCGCCAAGAAATCCAATCGCATCACTGAGGCCCGTGTTCAGGCGCGAGGCGGAACCGCCGTGATTCGCCGGCGCAAGAAAGCCGCGCCGGAGCCTGAGGCGCCGGTCGCCGAGGTCGTTCCCGAGGCAGAAGCCGAGGTTGCTGCGCCGCCGGCGGAGGCTGAGGTCGCGCCCGTCGGTGAAGCGGAGGAAGTTGCAGAAGCCGGTGAACCCGCAGAAGAAGCTGCTGCCCAGGTTGCCGAGCCTGAGGCGCCGGCAGTGGAACCGGAGCGTGAAGTGGCGCCCGACCCCGCTGCGAGGCCGGCTCCGGGCCCGGCACCTGCCCGGCCCGCGCCGGAGGGTGCGCCGCGGCGCCCGGCCGCTCAGAGCGGACCGGAGACGGGTCCCGCTGCCGCACGGACGGCACGCCAGCGCAAGCAGGCCAAGGAGGTCGTGAATCTCCGCGAGCAGGAACAGATCGCCCGCCAGGTGACGAGCCGGACGACCGGACGCCATGCACCGGCGGATTCGCGTGTCATCTCGAACCCGCGTCGCCGAAGGCGCGATGCTCCCGCGGCGAAGGCGAAGGTGGCCCAGGCCGCGAAGGTCGAGAACAAGGTCGTTCGCGTCCAGGGCGACATCAGCGTGGGCGAACTCGCCAAGCAGCTAGGCGCGAAAGCCGCCCAGGTTCAGGGCAAGCTGATGGCGCTCGGTACGATGGTTGCGGTCAACCAGACCATCGACGTTGCGATCGCCGAGCAGGTGGCCAAGGAGTTCGGCTTCGAAGTCCAGGATGTGGGTTTCCAGGAACAGGATTTCCTGGACGCCACGAGCGAGGGCTCGGAGGAGAACCTTCAGTCGCGTCCTGTGGTGGTGACCGTGATGGGCCACGTCGACCACGGGAAGACCTCGCTGCTCGATGCCCTGCGCCAGACCGACGTGGTTGCGGGCGAGGCGGGTGGCATCACCCAGCATATCGGTGCCTACCAGGTGACGTTGCCTGAGGGCACCATGACCTTCATCGATACACCGGGCCACGCGGCTTTCACGGCCATGCGTGCGCGCGGAGCACAGGCAACCGACCTCGTGATCCTCGTCATCGCCGCCGGTGAAGGCATCATGCCCCAGACGATCGAGGCGATCGATCACTCGCACGCAGCTGGTGTGCCGATCGTGGTCGCGGTGAACAAATGCGATCTGCCGGATGCGAACCCGCAGGTGGCCCGCCAGCGCTTGATGGAGCATAACGTCGTCGTCGAAGATTTCGGCGGTGAGGTGCTCGCCATCGACATCTCCGCAAAGATGAAGACGAACCTCGACAAATTGCTCGAGGCCGTGCTGCTCCAGACTGAATTGATCGATCCGAAGGCGGATCCGACGGTGCGCGCCAAGGGCGTGGTGCTCGAGTCCGAGCTCGACAAGGGCCGCGGCCCGGTGGCGACCTTGCTCGTACAGGAAGGCACGCTCAAACGTGGCGATGTCTTCGTGGTCGGTACCCATTCGGGGAAGATTCGCACGATGATGAACGACAAGGGCGAGGTGCTGAACGAAGCGCCGCCGTCCATGCCTGTTCAGGTGGTGGGCCTTTCAGGCGTTCCGAATGCGGGAGATGTCGGCCACGCCGTCGAGAACGAGAAGGTGGCCAAGGAGATCGTGGCGCATCGGGAAGACCAGGAACGCAAGCGTGCTGGCACGCCGAAGCGGCCCCGGGTCAACCTCGAAGACCTCTTCGCCCTCGCGGAGGGCGGTGGACCGCAGGAACTCCCGACGATCATCAAGGCCGATACCCAGGGTTCGGCCGAGGCGATTCGCGAGTCCTTGCTCAAGCTTCCGACCGACAAGGTGAACCTGAACGTGCTTCACGCATCCGTCGGTGGGATTACCGAGAAGGATGTGCAGCTGGCCGAGGCGAGCGGCGCGATCATCGTTGGCTTCCACGTACGCCCGGACGTCAAGGCGCGCAAGGCGGCCGAGAGCGCCGGCGTCGACGTGCGGATCTACAAGATCATCTATCAGGTCGTCGACGAGATCAAAGCCGCCATGGCGGGTCTGCTCCCGCCGACGGTCAAGGAGAAGGTGCTGGGCCAGGCCGAGGTGCGGGAGACCTTCACGATTCCGAAGGTCGGTACCATCGCCGGCTCGTACGTCACGGATGGCTTGGTGCGACGCAACGCCAGTTGTCGATTGGTTCGCGATGGCGTGCTCGTCTTCGAGGGCAAGTTCGCCTCGCTCAAGCGCTTCAAGGACGATGCGCGCGAGGTGCAGACCGGCTTTGAATGCGGCATCGGCATCGAGGGCTTCAACGACGTCAAGATCGGCGATGTAATCGAGGCCTACGAGCTCGAAGAACACGCCGCCGAGCTCTAGCCTGCTCGCGAAACAAGCGGGCGACGCCCGCTCGGGCCCATGTTCGTCGGCGCAGCTCGGGTGGAGCTCCACGTTCACGGGTCCCAGTCACTCAAACAGAAGCGCGGCGTCGTCAAATCGATTCTGCAGAGGGTGCGCAACCGTTTCAACGTGTCCGTCGCCGAGGTTGGCGGCCAGGACACCTGGCAAATCGCTGTGATCGGCTTGACCACAGCTGCGAACGAAGGGCTGGTCGCCCGCCAGCGCCTGGAGAAGGCCGTGGATTTCATCGAGGGCCTGCACCTGGCCGAGGTGACCTCTCAGGAGATCGAGATTCTTTGACGCGTCGAACCGAAAGAGTGAGCGAGGAGATCCGCGGCGAACTCGCCCGGCTCCTGCACGAGGAGATCACCGACCCGCGCATCGAGCTGGTGACGATCACCCGCGTCGATCTCTCGCCGGACTTCCGCAACGCGCGCATCGATTGGAGCTGCATGGCAGCGAACGGCGACAACGGCGAGGGCGACCCGGAGGCGGTGCTGGCCACCCAGGAGGGGCTGGAGAGCGCGTCCGGCTTCCTGCGCCGACGCCTCGCCCAGAACCTGCCGATCAAACGCGTGCCGGAGCTGCGCTTCCATCACGATGATTCCCTCGAACTCGGGGCGCGTACTCTCGGGCTGCTCGCGGAGGTCTCCCATGGGGAGGAATAGGCGGCGCAAGAGGCCCGACACGCCGGGGCCGATGGGCTTCCTGGTGGTGGACAAGCCGGTGGGAATGACGTCCCACGATGTCGTGGACGAAGCGCGCCGCTGGCTCGGCATTCGCAAAGTCGGGCACCTCGGCACCCTCGACCCGCTGGCCACGGGCGTCCTGCCCCTGGCGATTCGAGGCGCCACCAAGCTCGTACCGTTCCTGGCCGCCGGCCAGAAGGCGTACGTGGGAACCATTCGCCTGGGTGAATCGACCGATACCTTCGATGCCGAAGGCCGCGTGACCTACGAGCACGACGGGCCGCTGCCCGACGAGCAGGTGGTGAAGCAGGCTCTCCAATCCTTCGTAGGTGAGATCCAACAGCTGCCGCCGATGTACAGCTCGGTCAAGAAAGACGGGGTGCCTCTCTACCGCCTTGCGCGCAAGGGTGAGGAAGTCGAGCGGGAACTGCGGCCGGTGACGATCCACGAGATCTCCATGCCCGAGTACGCGCAGCCCGAGATCAGCATCGAGGTCCACTGCTCGCCCGGGACCTACGTGAGGACCCTGGCCGCCGATCTGGGCGAGAAGCTCGGTTGCGGTGCCCATCTATCAGGCCTGCGGCGTACCCGCAGTGGCCCCTTTACGCTCGAGCAGGCACGCACTCCGGAGGCCTGGGAGGCTTTGGCCGATGCCGGAGAACTCGAGACCGCACTGATTCCGCCCGATGAGGCACTCGAGCTTCCCCGGGTGCGTCTCACCGCAGTCCAGGCCAGAAAAGTCGGCCACGGCGCTGCCATTCCCGCTGCGGAGGCCAGCGGCGACTTCGAGACCGGCCCTCCGCCCCGGCCGGGCGATCAGCTTGCGGCCCTGCTCCCCAGTGGTGAGATGTTGGCCGTGATGGAACTGCGGCCGGATCGCTGGCTGCACCCGCTTCGCCTGCTCGAGGGAAGCGGATGACCCCGCGGGGCGTCTTCGCAATTCCCCGATCTTGGGGCGTTCCTTGCTGCCCCGATGCCGCTCTGATAAACCTTCGACCCATTCAAGCCGTTAGGAAGACACGAATTTGATCGCCCAGCGAAAACTGGAAATCCTGAGTGAGTACCGGACCCATGACTCGGACACGGGCTCACCGGAAGTGCAGGTCGCTCTCCTGAGCGAACGCATCACCGAGCTGACCGAGCACTTCCAGACCCACAAGAAGGATCATCATTCCCGGCGCGGGCTGCTCAAGCTCGTGAGTCAACGACGCCGGATGCTCGATTATCTTCGGGGCATCGCCCCCGAGCGCTATCGGACCCTGATTTCGCGTCTGGGTCTGCGCCGCTAGAAAGAGAGAGCGGCACTCCGCCCGAGAGACGGGCGGGTTACAAGAACGAGGCGGCCCACCCCATGTGGTCTGGGCCAGGCACGAGCCGGAGTGTGAGAATCCGGGATGCACGGAACGAATCCCCTCCGCCCATCCCCGATTCCGCATTTCGACGAGAGCCTGGCATCCCCCGCCGCCTCCATGGGAATCCCGGTCCGACCCAGACGGGTGGCCGGGAGGAGACGTATGTTATGTCAGGATATTGGTTCGAACCGTCGAGCTTGACGCTCGATCTCGGAGGTCGCCCGCTCACGCTGGAGACCGGCCGCATGGCGAAGCAGGCCGCAGGGGCCACGCTCGTCACTTACGGGGGCACCGTCGTCCTCGTCACCGCTTCTCACGGAGATCCGCGCCCGGGACAGAATTTCTTCCCGCTCACGGTCGATTTCGTCGAGAAGACTTCCGCCGCGGGAAAGATCCCCGGCGGCTTCTTCAAGCGCGAGGCGCGGCTCTCGGATCGTGAGATCCTGGTCTGCCGCTTCATCGATCGCTCGATCCGGCCGCTCTGGCCGACGGGCTACGTGGACGAGGTTCATGTCGTCGCCACCGTGCTGGCGGTCGACAACGAAAACCCGCCCGACCTGCCGGCCTTCATCGGTGCCTCGACGGCACTGACGATTTCCGATCTTCCGTTCCAGGGCCCGATTGCGGCGCTGCGGATCGGGAAGCAGGATGGGCAGCTCACCATCAATCCCACCCATGAGCAGCTGCAGACCAGTGCGATGGAATTGGTGGTCGCCGGCTCCGAGAAGGCGCTGGTGATGGTCGAAGGTGGTGCGCAGGAGGCCACCGAGGCCGAGATCCTGGAGGCCCTGCAGTTCGGTCACGAGAACCTCCAGCCGCTGCTGAAGGCCCAGGACGAGCTTCGGGAGATGGCCGGCAAGCCGAAGCGCGAGGTCGTGCTCCCCGAAGTGGACACGGCGCTCGGCGATCGCATCCGCAAGATGGCGGAGCCCACGCTTCGCGAAGCCGTTCGCATCCAGACCAAGAAGGAGCGCTACGACGCGATCAGCGACGTGGAGAAGGGGGTGATGAACGAGATCACCACCGAGTTCCGCCAGGAGAAGGTCAGCCTCGACACCCTCGACGCGGTGGAGGAGCGCCAGGCGGGCCTCCGATCGCTGACGGGCAAGAGCAAGGATCTGCTCCACGATCTGCGTTCCGATCTGATGCGTGAGCGGTTGCTCGACGACGGCGTGCGCATCGATGGACGCGCCCCGGCGGATGTGCGCCAGATCTTCAGTGAGGTGCGGCCCCTGCCGCGGGCTCACGGTGTGGCGCTGTTCACGCGGGGAGAGACCCAGGCGCTGGTGTACACCACGCTCGGAAGTGGCGCCGACGCCCAGACGGTCGACTCGCTGCAAGGCCGCACGGACAAGCGCTTCATGCTGCATTACAACTTCCCGCCCTTCTCGGTCGGGGAGGCGCGCTTCCTGCGCGGGCCGTCGCGCCGGGACATCGGTCACGGCAGCCTGGCTGAGCGCGCGCTCAGGGCCGTCATGCCGACGGAGGAGGAGTTCCCGTACACGGTGCGGGTCGTGTCCGAGGTGCTCGAATCGAATGGTTCGTCTTCGATGGCCACGATCTGCGGTGGCAGCCTGGCGCTGATGGATGCGGGTGTACCGCTGAAGGCGCCGGTGGCGGGTATTGCCATGGGTCTGATCGTGTCCGGCGACAAACACGCCGTGCTCTCCGACATCCTCGGCGACGAGGATCATCTGGGTGACATGGACTTCAAAGTCGCTGGCACCAAGACCGGAATCACCGCGCTCCAGATGGACATCAAGATCAAGAGCGTCGACTGGACGGTGATGGAAGAGGCGCTGACCCAGGCTCGGGACGGCCGGCTCCACATCCTCGAGACGATGGAGCGAGACACCAAGGAAGACCTGCCGGGCTTCGGCCACCGACAGGTGCTCTCCGATTGGGCGCCGCGGATGGAGGTCATCCAGATCAAGCCGGATCGCATCCGCGACATCATCGGACCGGGAGGCCGCGTGATCCGCGGCATCCAGGAGATGAGCGGATCGAAGGTCGAGGTGGACGACAGCGGCTCGGTTTCGGTCTTTGCGCCGGACCTGGCCTCCCTCGAACGCGCACAGGCGATGGTCGAGGAGCTCACCCAGGAAGCTGAGATCGACAAGCTCTATACGGGCAAGGTCAAGCGCATCACCGATTTCGGCGCCTTCGTCGAGATCTTCCCGGGCACCGACGGGCTGGTGCACATCAGCCACCTGGCCGAAGGCCGGGTCGACTCGGTGACCGACGTGCTGGCCGAGGGCGATGAGGTGCTGGTCAAATGCATCGACATCGACCCGAGCGGTCGCATCCGACTCTCGCGCAAGGAAGCGCTGGTTGGAGCGATTGCTGAAGGTACACCTGGTTCCTAGAGCATGACGGCAGGGGAGGTCGTCGTCCGGGTCGAACGGCTCGATGGATGTGACGACCTTCCCCTGCCGGCTTATGCCACCGCGGGTTCCGCGGGAATCGACCTGCGCGCGGCCGTTCGGGAGGATGTATGCATCGCCTCCGGCGGACGTGCGGCCATCCCGACCGGCCTTCGCCTGGCCATTCCCACAGGCTATGAGGGCCAGGTGCGCCCGCGCAGCGGCTTGGCGTTGCGCCACGGCCTCACGCTCCCGAACGCTCCGGGTACGATAGACTCGGACTATCGGGGGGAGCTGCTGGTGCTGCTCTGGAATGGAGGGGAAGAGCCCTTCGTCGTGCAGCGCGGGGATCGCATTGCGCAGCTCGTCATCGCCCCGGTCGTGCGGGCCCGTCTCGAGCTGGCGAAGCAGGGCGAGAGTCTGGACGAAACCGCACGTGGTGGCGGGGGCTTCGGCTCCACCGGACGGGAGTGAGATGAGCGAAGCGACGCAGGACGAAGGTTCCACGGGTGCGCAAGACGAACCGGATTCCGGAGAGTCCAAATCTCCGAACTCCGGAGAATCCAAGGGCAAGAAGCCTCGCTCGAACCTCACCCTGCGGCTGATCACGGCCGCGATGCTGATCCCGCCGATCATCTTCGTGATCTTCCAGCCCGGCCCCTGGGTGCTCGGGGCCGTCCTCGTGATCACCATGTTCGGGGTGAGCGAGTTCTACGACATGATCGAGGCCAAGGGGGCGGAGCCCCTGCGGACATTCGGCATGACGGCGGCCGCTGCGCTTCCGGTGATCGCCTATCTCGGCAGCGAGTACCTGGCCACGTTGGTGCTCTCGGCCGTGCTGCTCGGCGTGATGGTGGCGCAGCTTGGCAAGGCCCGGATCGCCGAATCCCTGGCCAGCATCTCGGGAACGTTCTTCGGGGTCTTCTACGTGGGCTGGCTGCTCTCCCACGCGGTCGTGCTGCGCAGCTTCGAAGCCCAGGTGGCCCAACGTTTCGGGCCGGAAGCGGCGGCAGGGATCGATCCCGCAGCGGGCGCCTTCTTCCTCTTCTTCACGATCTCCGTGGTCATCGGCGGCGACGTGGGCGCCTACTTCGTAGGCGGAGCCTACGGCAAGCACAAGCTCGCCCCCTTCGTCAGTCCCAACAAGACGGTCGAAGGTGCGTTGGGTGCGATGGCGGCGGGAATGATCATGGCCCTCTTCAACAAGGTCCTGTTCGATACGTTCTGGCCCGAACTCTCTGACGATCTCGGCTTCCTGGCTTGTGCCGTTCTCGCGGTCGTGCTCAACATCGTGGGCATCCTGGGTGACCTGGTCGAATCGCTCCTCAAACGGGATGCGCAGGTCAAGGACAGCGGCGGCATCTTGCCCGGAACGGGTGGCGTTCTCGACCGGATCGATTCGAACCTGTTGGCCATCCCCGTGATGTACTATCTGCTTCTCGCCTACACCTTCCTCAACCAGCCTCTGCCGGGCTGATCTGCGAGGCGTTCGATCCCATGTCGTGCCGTCCCCCCGACGCGTCCCTTTCCGGCCTGCTCCGGGCTCACGCCTCCGAACGGCCTCGGGATGAGTGCGGTGTGTTCGGCATCCACGGGCACGCCGAGGCGGCCAACATCACTTACCTGGGGCTGTATGCGCTCCAGCATCGAGGCCAGGAGAGCGCCGGGATCTGCACGGCCCAGGGCGGCGAGCAATTCGTCCACCGCGGTATGGGGCTCGTATCCGATGTCTTCAGTGAGAAGGTGTTGGACAGGTTGCCCGGGCGCCATGGAATCGGGCACGTACGGTACTCGACGGCGGGCGAGAGCCTGGTGCGGAATGCCCAGCCCTTTTGCGCCAACACCGACGGCGGCCCGGTAGCCATCGCGCATAACGGCAATCTGGTGAACGCAGGCGCCGTGCGCCGCGAACTCGAGGGCCGCGGCGCCATCTTCAGCACGACGGCGGATAGTGAAGTGATCGTTCATCTGCTGGCCCGTTCCCGCGAGTCTTCGCTGGAAGAGCGGCTGATCGATGCACTTTCACGGGTGAAGGGCGCCTTCAGCCTGGTGATGCTCACCCATGATGCGCTGGTTGCGGTGCGCGACCCCCATGGCTTCCGACCGCTGGTGCTGGGCCGCCTGGATGGCGCCTGGGTCGTGGCCAGCGAAACCTGCGCCCTGGATCTGATCGGTGCCACCATCGAGCGCCACGTGGATCCGGGCGAGGTGGTCGTGATCCGACGCGGACGCCTGCGCACGATGCGTCCTTTTCCGAAGCCCACCCGGGAAGCGTTCTGCATCTTCGAGTACATCTATTTCGCCAGGCCGGATTCGAACCTCCAGGGCAGCAATGTCTACGCCTATCGCAAGGAACTCGGAAGGGCCCTGGCCCGGGAACATCCGGTTCAAGCCGATATGGTCGTGCCCCTCCTCGATTCCGGTAGCGTTGCCGCATTGGGATTTGCCGAGGAAGCGGGCATCCCGTACGAGACCGCCATCATCCGCAACCACTTCGTGGGCCGGACCTTCATCGAGCCGGCCCAATCGATCCGGAACTTCGGCGTCAAGATCAAGCACAATCCGATCCGGGAGCTGCTCAAGGGAAAACGAGTGGCTCTCGTGGATGATTCGATCGTGCGTGGCACGACGCTCAACAAGATGTCCACGTTGTTGCGCAACAACGGCGCCCGAGAAGTGCACGTGCGCATTTCAGCACCGCCTACCATTGCCCCCTGCTTCTATGGCATCGATATGCCGACCCGCGGCGAGTTGATGGCCTCCGGGCGCAGCGTCGACGAAATCTGCGAGGCCATCGGAGCCGATAGCCTGGGCTACGTCTCGGTCGACGGCCTGCGAAAGCTCTCCGAGCACTTGAAGCACGACCATTGCGACGCCTGCTTCTCCGATGAGTATCCGGTGCCGATCCAGCGTGGCGACGATGCTCCCCAACTCTCGCTCTTCAAGCCCGTTGGGGAGAGCAGCCGCGACGAGGCGCCCGAATGAAGGAACGGGGGCGCCTCGGCCTCGATGAACTGCGCAGCGAGATCGAATCCGGCGCCATCGAAACGGTCGTGACGGCGATCCCGGATCTCTACGGTCGGTTGGTCGGCAAGCGGATCCTCGGGGATTTCTTCCTGGAAGAAGTCCTTGGAGACGGCATGCACGTCTGCGACTACCTCCTGGCTTGCGACATGGAGATGGATCCGACCCCCGGCTATGCCTACACCAGCTGGGAGAAAGGCTACGGCGATCTCCACGCCGTCCCCGACCTCGGGAGCCTTCGCCGGGCCGCCTGGCTCGACCGGACGGCCTTCGTGCTTTGTGACGCACAGGCTCCGGAAGGTGGCCCCGTCAGCGTGGCGCCAAGGAGCATCTTGAAGCGTCAGCTGGAGCGAGCCGCGGGGATGGGTTTCGTTTCGATGATGGCCAGCGAACTCGAGTTCTTCCTCTTCGACGAGGGATACCGCTCGGCCCGCAGCAAGGGCTACCGGGAGATCGACAAGAGCCAGGACTACATCGAGGACTACCACCTGCTCTCGGGTACGATGGCCGAGGACGTGATCGGCTCCATTCGCCGCGAAGTCCATGACTCGGCCATTCCAGTCGAGTTCAGCAAGGGCGAGTGGGGCCCGGGCCAGCACGAGATCAACCTTCGTTATGCGGAGGCCTTGGAGATGGCGGACCGTCACGTCATCTACAAGCAGGCAGCCAAGGAGATCGCCCATCGTACGGGCAAGTCGCTCACCTTCATGGCGAAGTGGGATTCGGGCCTGGCCGGAAGCAGTTTCCATGTGCATACCAGCTTGTGGAGCCCGGAGGGGGAGTCGAGCTTCCGTGGGGATGAGCCGCTGGCCGGCACCCCGGCAACCTGCTCGCCGGTCTTTCGTGCCTTCCTGGGCGGGCTGCTGGCTCACACGCGCGAACTGGCCTTTTTCCTCGCACCGACGGTGAACAGCTACAAGCGCTTCCAGCCCGGAACCTTCGCGCCGACGGGCATCGCGTGGAGCTGGGACAACCGCACGGCTGGGTTCCGTCTGGTGGGGAAGGGCCCGAGTCTGCGGGTCGAATGCCGGATCCCCGGTGCCGACGCGAATCCCTACCTGGTGTATGCCGCCTTGTTGGCGGCGGGCCTCGATGGGATCGAAAAGGGGCTCGATCCAGGGCCGGTGTTCGAGGGAAATGTCTACGACGCCGAGGATCTTCCGCATATTCCGGCGAGCCTGGAGGAGGCCATCGAGCTTCTCGACGGCAGTTCATTCGCCCGGGCGAGCTTCGGTGACGATGTCGTCGATCACCTGCTCCACTTTGCGCGCACCGAGGCGGCCAGCTTCCGCAGTACCGTCACCGATTGGGAACGGGCGCGGTACTTCGAACGGATCTGAAGCCGGTGGCCGGAGCTGCGAACGGCGGGCGGACGAGACCCGCCTCGGGTTCTCCCTGGATCGGGGTTACCTCCTACCACCGCGAGCGAGAAGGGCGCTCCCGGTTCACCTTGCCGGATGCCTACGTCGATGGGATCCGCCGGGCGGGTGGTGAGCCAGTGCTCCTCGTGCCGGGCGCTCCCGCACCCGCATCGCTTCTCGATCGTCTGGATGGTCTCGTGATGACCGGTGGCGGGGATCTCCATCCGGAGACTCTTGGAACGGAGACCCATGGCCACATGTATTCGATGTGTGAAGAGCGGGACCATTTCGAGCTGACGCTGATTCGATCCGCACTGGCCCGCTCGCTTCCGACGCTCGCAATCTGCCGCGGGATGCAGGTGCTGAACGTCGCTCTCGGGGGAGACATCCACTCACACCTCCCCGACGAGATGGGTGAGGAGGTCGCCCATCGGAAGAGCCAGATCGAGGCCACCGATCATCCTGTCCGGCTGGAGGCTGGATCGGCGCTCTCGACACTCTTCGGGTGCGAAGCCTTGGACCGGGTTGCCTCCTGGCACCATCAGGCCGTTCGGCACCTGGGTGAAGGTCTCAGGCCCGCCGCCTACGCGGCGGATGGAACCGTGGAGGCTCTGGAACTCGAGGGCGCAGCCTGGCTGCAGGCGGTGCAGTGGCATCCGGAGCTCGAGCTCGACTCCGTCCAGGCGCGACTCTTTCGGGCATTGGTCGAACAGGCCTGAGCGGCTTGTCCCCTCGGGGAAAAGGGGTCGCGTCGGTCATGCGGTGCACTCGTCCCGCCGATACGGCCCGAGACGCCGCCCGACTGTGAATCGCGATCGGGCGCCGTCGAGGTGTGCCGCCCCGATGACCCAGAGGCTCCGTCTCGTTTTCGAGGAACTCGAAGAGTTCCGCGAGGAGTACGAGCGCAACATGAGCGCTGGGGGGGCGTTCGTCCACACGGAGCACGCCCTCGAATTGCGCGAGCAGGTCGAGGTAGAGCTTTCGCTCCTTTTCAGCGGACAGACGTTCGTGCTGGAAGCCGAGGTCGTTCATCAGCTGCCCGGCGCGGTCGCGGTGCAATTCCTGGAGCAGGCGTCGGAGCTGCGCGCCCGGCTGAACGAGCACCTGGACGGATCGCCTGCCGAGCCGGAGGAGTCCTCGCTCTTCGAGACGCCCGAGACTTCCGAAGATCTCGTCGGATTCGACGCGGCTACGGATCTTCAGGCCGAGCCGGAACTCGAGGTCGAAGCCGAATACACCCATCCCGAATTCGACTCGGCCGCCGAAACCGACGAACTCGAGATCGATCCTGGTGAACTCGAGCAGGTGTTGAAGGAGACGGGCACCGAACTACGCGACGAAGACCTCGCCGTCGCGGAGGAGGACGAAAGGCGAAAGGGCCCGCGATCCCGTGCCTCCGTTCCCGCGCGCCTGGCGACGACTGATTTCCATCTGGATGGGCACACCCGTGATCTCAGCGAAAGCGGTGTGCTGATTTCAGCGGACGCAAGTGAGATCCCTCTCGGCAAGCAGGTCAAGCTGCGCCTTCAGAGCCCGGATTCCAGCGACCACATCGAGGTGACGGGTCGCGTGTCGAGGCACATCGAGGCGGATGGAACGGTCGCGGCGGTAGGCGTGCAATTCGAATCCCGCGACAGCGAGGCCGATGTCATCGCCGATTTCGTCGAAGATGTTCGCGCCAATGCGGCCGAACGCCAGGAGGCCGGCATCAGCGGCCAGATCGAAGAGCTGGGCATGCCGAACCTCGTCCAGATGCTCGGCAGCACTTCACCGAAAGGCACCCTGATCGCGACCCACGGGGCGGAGGAGGGCGTCATCGCCTTCGAGGGCGGACTCCTGCGCTATGCACGCCTCGGGGCCCTTTGCGGGACCAAGGCGCTCTCGCGCTTGCTGGCATGGGAAGACGGGCGCTTCGAGTTCTTCTCCAACGTCGATGGCCTGGACGAAGAGGACGCACCCCAATCACTGGAAGCGGCGATCCTCGATGCCGTCCGCCAGATGGATGAGCGGGCACGGGTCGATGGTGTCCCGGTGGAATTGACGACGACATTTGCCGTGAACTGGGATGCCAGCCGCTCCGACTCAGGCGGATCGAAGATCGAGCAGGCGGTACTCGACCTGGCCGAAGCTGGCTTCACCCTGCGCCGATTGATCGACGTCATCCCCGAGCCCGACGCCGACATCCTGGCAGCCGTCAACGCCTTGGTGGACCTGGGCGTACTCATCCCGCAGAACTGAAACGCAACAGCGGGGACGGGGTTTACAATTGACTTGTTTCGGACGGGCAGAGCCCGTCCGAAACAAGTCAATTGTAACCCCCGTCCCCGCTGTTGCGTTCCGAGACTACTGCGCGTCGGGATGACGGATGAGCGTGTCTTCGGCCAGTTCGTCGTCGCCGCGGTTGGGATGGTCGAGGGTGTAGTGGAGGCCGCGGCTTTCCTTGCGCTGGCTGGCGCAGGAAATGACGAGTTTCGCGACGGTGGCGAGGTTTCGCAGCTCCAGGAGCGGTGGGGTGATGCGGAAGTTCCAGTAGTACTCGGTGATCTCGTCTCGCAGCAGGACGATCCGCCGCTGCGCCCGGGCCAGGCGCTTGTCCGTTCGTACGATGCCGACGTAGTTCCACATGAAGCGACGGATCTCATCCCAGTTCTGGGTGATCACGACCGCCTCGGAGCTCTCGGTGGCGGCACCCTCGGACCAGCCGGCGATCGGGCTGGTGATGGCCGGCAGGTCCGGCAGGCGGGCGAGGGTTTCGTTGGCGGCGGCCTCGGCGAAGACCACGCCTTCGAGGAGTGAGTTCGAGGCAAGCCGGTTGGCGCCGTGCAGGCCCGTGCACGTCACTTCGCCGGCCGCGAAGAGATTGACCACATCGGTCTCTCCGCGTGGGTTCGTCACGACACCGCCGCAGCAGTAGTGGGCGGCCGGCACGACCGGAATGGGATCCCGGGTGAGATCGATGCCGAGCTCCAGGCAACGCTGATGAATGGTGGGGAAGCGCTCGCGCAGCCAACTGGCGTCGCGGTGGGTGATGTCGAGGTAGACCGAATCCTCGCCGGTGCGTTTCAGTTCGGTATCGATGGCGCGGGCCACGACGTCTCGCGGCGCGAGATCGGCCATCGCGTGGTAGGGCTCCATGAACGCTTCGCCGGCGGCATTTCGCAACACGCCGCCCTCACCGCGGACCGCTTCGCTGATCAGGAAGGATCCTGCTTGGGAGTGGAACAGACAGGTGGGGTGGAACTGGAAGAACTCCATGTTCGCGACGGTTGCGCCGGCGCGATACGCCATGGCGATTCCATCCCCGGAGGCGATGTCCGGGTTGCTCGTATACAGGTAGACCTTGCCCGCTCCGCCGGTCGCCAGGAAGGTGGCGCGGGCGCGAAAGCGGTGGACCGTGCCCCGGTGGGAATCGAGCACATAGGCACCGAGCGCCCGGTTCGGCCCGGGCAGGCCGGCACGGCGAGAGGTCAGCAGATCCACCGCCATGAAGTCTTCGAGCAGGGTGATGTTCGGATGGGCGCGGGCGCGGGCCAACAGGGCACGCTCGATCTCTCGGCCCGTCGCGTCCCGATGGTGGAGCACCCGGCGCCGGCCGTGCCCGCCCTCGCGCCCCAGGGCGAAGGCACCCTTGGCATCCCGGTCGAATTCCACGCCGAGTTCGAGAAGGGAGGCGATCGCATCCGCTCCTCGCTCGATGACGAAGCGGACGATTTCCTCGCGGCAGAGCCCGGCCCCCGCCTCCAGGGTGTCCCGGATGTGGTCCTCCACCGTGTCGTCGCCGGAAACGACCGCCGCGATGCCCCCCTGGGCAAAATTCGTCGCTGCCTGGGCCGCCTGCTTTTTGGTGACGAGCACCACACGAGCATGGGCGGCCACCCGCAGGGCATAGAACAACCCTGCGATCCCGCTTCCTAGGACGAGAACGTCAGCATCGTTGGGTCTGGATCCGCTCGCCGGGGGGCTCAAGAATGGGCCTCGGGTGCTCCGATAGGAGAGACGGTGGAGCGAGTCTATCTCTCGAACCGGATGGGGAACAACGCCCCGGGGAAAAATCGTGTCGCGTGCCGGCTCGGTGCGATGGCCCCGTTCGCCCTCGTCTTGATCGCCCTCTGCATCGGCACGACGGGCGCCCTGGCCCAGGGGCTCTACCGGTATGTCGACGCCCGCGGCGTCGTCCACTTCACGAATGTCGATCCGACGGATGCCCGCTATCGCAGCTTCGAGCTGCCCAATAGCTACAAGGCAGCGCCCAGGACCAAGAAGGCGAGCCGCCGACCGGTGCGAACCTTCGACCGCGTGATCCGGACCCATTCCCTGGAGCAGGGGATTCCCCCCGCGCTGGTGAAGGCGGTGATCCACGCAGAATCGGCCTTCGATCCCCAGGCCGTCTCACCCAAAGGGGCCATGGGCCTGATGCAGCTGATGCCAGACACGGCGAAGATGCTGGGCGTGCTCCAGCCGTTTCAGGCCGAAGACAACATCGACGGCGGGGTGCGCTATCTGGCCCGCCTTCACGACCGCTACGGCAGCTGGACCCACACCCTGGCGGCCTACAATGCCGGCCCGACGGCGGTAGACCGCCACCGAGGCGTTCCGCCCTATGCCGAGACGCGGGAATACGTTCGGCGGGTCCTTTCGTATTATCGTCGTTACCATGGCGACTTCTCTCGGTGAGGCCCAGCTGGGCTCCACCAGGGCCCGGCTTCCGTCACCGGATCGGGCTCATAGCCCGGAGCCTCACGAGCTGTCTTCCGATCGCGAACACTTCTGGAACGTGCCCAACACGATCACGGTCGTACGCCTCGCGGTGTTGCCGGTTCTCCTGGCCTTTCCCTGGTTCCCCGACCCGGCGAGCTCACGGATCGTCGCCTGGCTGTTCATCGTGGCCGCCGTCGGTGATATCGTCGATGGGTGGGCCGCTCGCTGGGGCCAGCAGATCACCCGGATCGGAAAGCTGCTCGACCCGTTGGCGGACAAGATCACGGCTTCGACCGCGTTGATCGTGCTGCTGGCCATGGATCGGATCCCGATCGAGGGCCTGGTCCTCGTGGTCGTGATCGTGGGCCGAGAGCTCGCGGTGACCGGCCTCCGGGGCATCGCCTCGGCCGGTGGCCAGGTGATCAGCGCGGGGCCCGCCGGAAAGATCAAGATGGTGGCCCAGAATGTGGCCATCGGAGCCTTGTTGTTCCCCGCGGGGACGTTGGGCTTTCCAAATCATCTCATAGGTCTGGCACTATTGACCCTCGCAACGGCACTCACCTTGTGGTCCGGCTACGAGTACTTCGCCGAGTACTTTGGTGCCGAAGCGCCCGAGTCCCGCTAATCCCCCTTCCTCCCTCCAGGCTGCCAGGCAGCCGCCCGGAGCCCCCACATGAGTCGTCTCGAGAGCCTGAGCAAAACCATCGACAGCCGCGAGGCTCGGATCGGAGTCATCGGGCTCGGCTACGTAGGCTTGCCCCTCGCCCTGGAGTTCGCCCGGGCAGGTTTCCGCGTGACGGGTTTCGATCTGGACGGCGAGAAGGTGCGAATCCTGAACGAAGGGGGCACCTACATCGAGGATGTCCCGGCGGAGGACGTGGCCCGCGAAGTGGCGGCCGGCCGGCTTTCGGCATCGACGGATTTCACGGCGCTCTCGGCCCAGGATGTGGTCAACGTGGCGGTGCCGACGCCGCTGACCAAGACCAAGGATCCGGACGTCAGCCACATCGTGAAGGTCGTTGAGGAGATCCGGAAGCGCCTGCGCTCCGGCCAACTCCTGATCCTCGGCAGCACCACCTACCCGGGCACGACCCACGATTTGTTCGTGCCGCTGCTGGAGGAATCCGGGCTGGAATGTGGAACGGATTTCGCGGTGGCCTTCGCCCCGGAGCGCATCGACCCCGCCAACACGAAGTTCGCAGTGCGAGAGGTGCCGAAGGTCGTCGGTGGCGAGACGCCCGCCTGCACCGAGCTCGGTGTGAAGGTCTTCCAGACGATCTTCGACGACGTGGTGCCGGTCACCTCGACCCAGAGCGCCGAGATGGTGAAGCTCCTCGAGAACACCTTCCGCGCCATCAACATCGGCCTGGCCAACGAGGTGGCGCTGATGTGCGATCGCCTGGGCCTCGACGTCTGGGAAGTGATCGACGCTGCGGCGACCAAGCCCTACGGCTTCATGAAGTTCCAGCCGGGCCCGGGCCTGGGCGGCCACTGCATTCCGGTCGATCCCACCTACCTGGCCTGGAAGATGAAGTCGCTGAACTTCAATGCACGCTTCATCGAGTTGGCGACGGATATCAACGGCAAGATGCCGGAGCATGTGGCCGATACGATCGCCGACCTGCTGAACGAGGATCGCCTGGCCGTGAATGGCGCACGCGTCCTGCTGCTCGGCGTGGCCTACAAGCCCAACGTCAGCGACATGCGGGAGACCCCGGCGCTCGAGATCATCCGCCTGCTCGAAACGAAGGGCGCCGTGATCCGCTACCACGATCCGCATGTTCCCGAGCTGGTGGTGGAAGACGGGATCCTCAAGAACGTCGAACTGACGGATGACGAGCTCGCTGCCGCCGACTTGGTGGTGATCATCACCGATCACGAAGCCGTGGATTACGCCCGGGTCGTCGCCAAGGCGGGCCGCGTCTACGACACGCGCAACGCGACGCGAAACGTCGAAAAGGGCATGGAGAAGGTCCGAAAGCTCTAGAGGAGGGGCGAGGCGCCAGCCTAGACAGTCCCCTCCACGCTGGGTAATCTACCCGGCTCCGAGCGCGAGTAGCTCAGTTGGTAGAGCATCACGTTGCCAACGTGAATGTCGCCGGTTCGAATCCGGTCTCGCGCTCCACTTTTCTCCCTGGTTCCGGCAGGTTACGCGTGTCTGGATGGGCTGGTTCAGACTAACAACAGCCCAGCCCGACCTTGCCCGACCTATGCCCGACCTGACCCAGTGTGGCTGGAGGTCCGGCGCGAATCGAGAACCTGCTTGGCCAGCCAGCCGGTTAGCTTCCGTCGTCACTTGAGTCCTCGGCACCATCACTCGTGATACGCTTGAGGGCGGAGATCCCGGCTGCCAGGTCCTCCTTGCCACCAAAGTCGTGCGAGCTGAGGGATTGCTGGTTTCCGAGGAGGTCCATCAAGTTGGGTGTACTTCGACTGAGGCCGCCCAGCCCCAACGGGGGACCCAGCTCAGCCGCCCTTCGCAGGCGTGATTTGGCCAAGTCGCTACGGATCGCCTGGAGTTCATTGAGAATCAGCTCGAACCGCTTGCCTTCCTCGTCGTCTGGCGAGCCCAATCGAGCGGGCAAGAGTTCCAACAGCCGCACTAGCGAATTCACGGAGTCGGCCGGCGAATTGAAGGTTTCGGTCAGGGCTTCCGCGATCTTCGCGAGATCCTCGGGCACCTCTCGTACGTCTAGGTTCGGTCGGTAGTCCAGAGTGCGGATCACCCCAGTGTCGAAGATCTGAGGAGTCCCTTCCTCTTGGACGAGTACGACCGGCTTGTCGAATGCTTGCCGAATTCCCAGTTCGAAGAAGACATTCGGATTCAACGCGGATAGGTCGCAGAGGGCCATCGGCGCCTCCACAAGACGGCGAAGGATGTCGAGGTGAATGATGTTCGTTTCAGGGGAACGGCTTGCGAGCGTTGGATGGAACTCCGCCTGTTCGCACGCTGGAACGAACACGTCTTCGTAGATCCGTTGGAAGTGATCCGGCTTGTACTTTTCCGGGTTCGGGTTCGAGATCGGCATGATCACAAAGCACTCCGGCTGCTTGTCACTCATCCTTGCTGCTCCTCGGCGTCTTCACGGGCCAGGACCGTAGGATCGGGCCATCCGTAGAACGCCGCCAGCTTTCGCCGCTCATGGTCCGCCGGCCACCCCGAGGCATCCAGGAAGGCGTCATAGACGCCGAGCACCATGCGACTCGTGGTGTGCCCGACCTCGGCCGAGATCTCCTTCGGGTTCCGGCCGCAGACGAGTGAACTCACCACGTAGGTCCGGCGTAGCGACTTCTGCGCGTCACCAGCTCGCGGAGAAACACCAGCTCGGCGCAGCGCCGGCTCCCAGCCGCGGCGCAACCAGTTCGGATAGTGAAGATGCCCCTTGCGGCTGTTCGGGAAGACCCAGCCGTTCTCTCGCCCCAGGTAGCTGACCTGCCGCTGTCGAAGCAACAGCTCCCGCAGCGGCCGCCGAACCGTGATGCCCCAGGACGTGCCGGTCTTCGGTGGGAACGCCTCATTCACCTTCTCGAGCGAGGTGAACTCCTCTAGCCGGATCACGCCGTGCTTGGGGAGCGTGCGAAGTACTTCGATCCTGCCGCCCGCGATCGAGAGGTCGGGCCACACCCATGCAGCGGGCTCGGCCCACCGCAGGCCCGTGTAGAGGAGCGCTTCGGTCAGCGGGAAGAACCGCCGCTCGTCAGGCGTTCGCGGCTGGCGAAGCACCTTTGCGAGCGCCGCGAGTTCTTCGAAGCTGTAGGGCTGGAAGGTGATCCGACGGGTCGACGTCGCGGCCGTGCCTTTCTTGGTCCGCCGGGTGCGGCTGGGGGAGTCGAAGGGCGTCGAGTCGATCAGGCCGTCCTCCCGGGCATCGATCAGGATGAGTCGCAAGACTCCGAGCCGCGACTGGACGGTCCGGGCGGCGAGCGAACTACTGAGCTGCTTTCGCAACACCTTCACTGCGCCCAGGCTGATCGAAGCCAGGGTTTCCTTGCCCATGCGGCGCTTCAGGTCCTCAACATGGCTCTTGTAGTTTCGCCTGGTGCTCTCTTCGATCTCACCCTTCAGGTCCTCGAGCCACCGGTCGGCCCACTCAGAGAAGACCGGTCCGCGGCGCCTACGGGGAATGGGTCCGATGTCGGCGCGCTCGGCTGCCCGGGTCAGCCAGGAGAAGTTGCTCATCAGGAAGTCACGGTTGAGCTGGCGGATCATCTCATCGCCGAGCTCGGGATCGTCGTCGGGGACGCGCTTCTGCCGGCGGAGCACCTGATCGCCGATGCGCCCCTTCGCATGAATGATCAGCTCTCCCCGCTTGCCCCGAGCGAGCCATGCCTTTGCCATCCCACCGGCCTCCCTGCTCGCGGGCACCATAACGCGATCGCGGTTGTCATCACCGAAAAAGTGCATCTCGAGCCTTCTCACGGAGGTTGCTGGGGTTGCGGGGGCGCTGCGTGAGGCGCTTGCGGTCTTGGAAGCGGAGGAGGTCGAGGGTCGGGATCCGGACTACGGCACCGTCCTTCCAGGCGCTGGGGAACTCGCCACGGGCGAGCCAGCCCTCGGCGGTGCGTTTCGAGGTGCCGACCGCTCTGGCAACCTCGTCGAGGCTGAGGGCGAGACGGCTGACAAGGGTTTCGACCGAGAGCCCGTAGCGCTCGGCCAGCTCGCGGAGTTCCGCGAGGTCGGGGTGCTGGGCCGCCCCGTCGAGCATCAGCGGTCGCCTCTCCCCGCCAACCGCCGAGAGTGGGGTCGTTTCTTCCGGCCCGCGCGATCTCCCGATGCAGAGTCGCTTGCCGCTCCGAAGTCGTGGTAGAGGTCGGCGAGATCGGTGATGGAGAGGCCGCGTTGCCCTCTTGGAACTGTCAGCATCGGAGTGCTGACAGTCGCTTTGAGGTGCCGATCCAAGGCGATCTTCGGCCCCAAAGTGTCCGCGTTGTCAGCACTGTCAGCAGTCTCCATAAGGGGGGTCTGAGTAATCTTCTCTTCTCTGTTGATCTCTCGTAGCGTTTCAGTTCTCCGAGCCATCTGTACCCCCTGCTGACACGCTGACAGTGCTGACAGGTGCCGAAGCCCGCAGTGCTTTGGGGTTCATCTCCCACAACGGGCCGCCCTTCTTCCGGTCGTGTCGTTGCGCATATCCGCGGATCTCGAGTTCGTGGAGAACCCGTTCGGTGTCGGTTGCGGTCGGGATCCGACGATCCTTTCCACCACCGCCTGCCCAACGGTGGATCTCCCGGGTGCTTGGCAGCGAGTTTCCCTCCTCTCGGTGCTTGAGAAGGATGCGGCCCCACACGTAGCGGGCGTCCGCGAGGAGCTTGTCCTCCGGAGCCTCGAGCAAGGCAGCCTGCGCGTGGGCCAGGGCGTACTCGGCGATTTGAATCGCCTGCGTGGCGGTCGTTCGATCGATCGGGACGATGAACATCTGGTCCACAGAGTCCAGCCACTCGACGCAGTGCAGCAGGCCGGCGATCCGCACCGTGAGACCGGGTAGCTTGCCGGCCCAATCCGTCATCCAGCCAAGCGCCGCGTTTTCTGATAGCTGGCATTCGATTCGGTCGTGGAAGTTGCGAAGTGCCGCTTCCGCCTGGTCGTCGAGAGTGAGAACCCACGGCTCGGCCGGTCGAGGGATTTCAATGAGCTTCCGGATCATCTGGTCGTAGAGGTCGCGCACTCGCGGGCGAACGCCGGCTTGGTCCCAGGTTCGCGATCCCACGAGCGTCTGCGGCAACGCGAAGAGGAACCGACCCAGTAGGCCCTCCCCCCGAAACACCTCAACTGCTCGCGCATCCCGTAGTACCGCGGGCTGGATCGCCAGCGCTAACGTCAGCGCGGGCCGATCGCACCGAAGTGGCTCCCCCTTGACCCGATCGACCGCAATCCAATCCCCGGCGTGGGCTTTCTTGAGCACGTCGAAGTTGGGTCTCGCGTCGGCGGAGTAGCGGCCCCGTGCGGTCTCGAAGACCTCTGACCCTTCTGCAGTTGCGAGGGTCAAGACGCCATGTTCAGCGAGGCGCATGCCGAGTGCCTGGGGTGTGATGTCGGAAACGAGGAGGCGGGGCATTCTCGGGCAGGCCTCCTCGTCGCGTGCGAGCTGGACCGTGAGCTCCGCGATCTCGCTGGCGAGCTCATCCGCGCGCGCCGTGGTGGTCTTGGGATTCTTCGCGTTTCGTTGCTTGGCGTCGATCGCGTCTCGCAGGATCTGCAGGCGGGCCTCTGCCCGGGCAACCAGGTCCCGAGCGGTGTCTCGCATTTGGCACTCGACATCGATGATCGGCTGAGTCGCGTCCCGGAAGACCGCGCTCTTGCGCGAGGCAGGTGGGAGCGCCACGACGACGAAGATGTTCATTGGCTCGGTGTAGCCGGGGTCTCCCTTCTTTGGCGCAACCACGGCCTTCCCCTGCACACCCGTGGCCACCGCAGCAAGCGCGAGCAGTGCCGCGAGATCTGGGGGTGTCTGCGTGGCTCTTGCCTCCTCAGTGACGAAGTCCGAGAGCCAGTGCGGGATGGCGTCGGTCGGAAAGGCGGGAAGCTCGGGCGGCGTAGCCTCCAGCGGTTCAGGATCTGGCCAGCTGCTCTCGCGTTCTTCCCGGACCAACTCCAGGGCGGGATTTCTCGGATCGTTCACCCGATCACCTCTCGTAGCCACTCGCTTGCACCAACGAGAACATCATCAGCGCGGGATTTTCGAAGAGCGGCGGCCATGTCGTCTGCCGTAGAGAAGACCCGTCGCAGGTAAGCGAGCGAACGCAGAATCTCCAGGTAGCGGTCGAGCATCCACGGTCCTGCGTACGAGTCGACGGCGTCGATCAGCGAACGCGTGACGTGCGGTCTCATCCATTCTGGCGCCGAATTGCGGATCTCGGCGAAGTTCGGTTCGCCCTCGGATGTGGCCTGGTAGGCGGCGATGTGTGCATTGGCAGGGCTCCAAAACAGTTCGGTACCGGGCCACCGCATGTCGCCCATGAGGCACGCTCCGAGGATGAGCGTCTCGAGGCCCAGGTCCTTGAGATCCGGGCCGGGGTCGAAGAAAGCAGCCTCATGGAAGACCGCGCTCATCTTTGCCGGCCCCGGCCGCCGCGGCGAAGCTGCCATCTGGTCAGGGGGTACTCGCCAGGTCGGGGGTGCGGCGGCCCAAATGAGCCCGAAGGGGGAGGGGCTGTACGCAGCTGGTGGAGGGGGTACCCTCCGATCGAGTTCGAAGTTCGCAAAACTCAAGGACTCCATGTTGTGGCCGACCGGGGCTTGTCAATCCCCGGCCGGTCGCGTTCGTTCAGGGGCCCGGCCGACCGTCAGCCAAGGCCTTCAGTCATGGCGGGACATACCTGAGCGTGTCGAGCCAGCGTTGGACATCCTCTTCGCGGACCCGAAGCCACGCCCCGACCCTGAAGGCGGGGACTTGGTTATCTCTGACGGCCTTCCGGAGATGGCGCGGGTGGATCCCGCAAGCCTTCGCAGTAGCCGGGATCGTGCCGAGAACGACGTTCATGGGAGTTCATGACAGCCGAAACTCCAGACACGGTCCACGAAACAGCACACCTTAAACCCAGAAATCTAGAGGGGGTTTAACGTGTCTCTGGGTCTTTCGTAGCGGTCGGGACGATGGCCGGGCTTTGGTCGGCGACCGCGCGTGCTTTCTGGACCCAGCTCGTCATGGTGGCGTCGCTGCGGCAGGGGTCATCTGGTGCCTGAGCGTTCCATGAGATCCGCATCGTGCGTCGAAACAGGGTGCTGCGAGTGATCCTCGCCTCTTCCTGGAGGAGTTGGTCCGCCGCGAGCAAGAACGCGTCCAGCATGGGGCTGCCTTTATCTAGCTTGCACCGTGCCTCCTTCTCTCGATCGCGTGCATCGCCGTACCCAGCGACGACTTCATCCAGGCCTAAGGTCGAAATCGTCTCGAGCCAGATTAGGCGCTGCCCGATGAACGCCAGGCGCTTGGTCATCTTCTCCGAATGAGGACGGTCACTAACACCACGCTGGGCTACGTTTCCGCGAAACCGGAACGTGAGAGATTCACTGCGGCGCCCACGCTCGAGCTTCACGTGGGCCCGCTGGAAGTCGGCGGGTCGATCCCGTCGGGGCACTTCTCTCCTGAGAGGTGCTGACACGCGAGTTCTTGCAGCTCTCAGCCGATCGACGGCCCTCTCGAACGCCGCGGGATCTTCCCGCTCAAGCGAGGTCGCCAGGCTGAGCAGGTCGAGTCCAATGTCGACGAGCTTCCGCTCGTCGGGCGCCAATTCCGCCATCGCGCGGTACTGGCCGATGACGGCTTCCACCATGGAGATGATGCGATAGTCGGGGGTTCCCTGTCTCACCCGCCGAAGGTCCAGGTCCTGCTCGAACTGGGGATCGGCCAGCGAATCAGGCCGCGCAGGTCGCCGATCGTCGCCCCCTCCGGCCGGCTCGCTCAACTGGACTTGCTTGATCAGCTCGATCATTTCCTGTGTGAGCTCGCGAGCCCGCTGGCTTTGGGGAAGTGCGAACTCGGGCTCTGGGGCGTCATCCGCAGCTGGCCCGGATGGCCGATCACTACCCGCCGGTTCGCTCATGTGGGCGATTCCGGTGAGCTTCTTCATATCAGCGTCGTCGAAGTCGCTCGGTTCGGCCTGGATCTCTCCGGTCTTCTCGGCCGGGTCGACATCCCTCGGCTGTCCAGGTTTCTCGCTGGCTCTTCGAAGGCGCTCTTTTCGCTCTGCCATTCGCGCCTCAAGTCGGCGCCTCCACTCGTCGGGCGGGCGCTTCATACCCGGCTCCGGCGAAGTTGGCGGGCCGATAGGAGCGGCGTCTCGCCGCTTGAGGCCGAGAGCTTCGAAGGGGGAGCCGCACGCCCCGATCTCGTCGTCAGGCCTGGGCCAGTAGCGAGCCGGACGAAGCAGCTCGTGGACCGACACGTGGAAACCGGGAGTCTCACGGTCGAAGCGGCCAGCGCTTCTCGCCCTGCGCTGACCGGGGCGGATTCGGCAATGCTGTCGCTGGCCCCTGCCGGATCGTCCGGCGCAGACCGGGCTTTCTTGACGACCCTTCGGAGCTTCTTCTCGGCCATCGCACCTCCCAGTGGTGCACCCAGGGAAGTTGAGGCCGCGCCCGACCGGCCCTGGGTGGCCGGATTGTCCCGCCGAGGAGCTACCCCGGCGGTAGGGCGCGGTCAGGGAGAATCTAACCCGCGGTGTCCGGGTCGGCAGGTGAGCCGCTCGGGCTGCTGCCGCCGACCTCACCCGATCGCGGATCTCCTGTCCGACTCTAGGCGCTTCCCCCTCTCGCCCCCTTGTGACCCGCGAAGGACCCGGTGGATGGTCGCCTTCGACACGCCCAGGACCGCCGCAATCTGGCTCAACGACCGACCCTTCGAATGCATTCGCTGCGCTCTGGCAACTCCCTCGCAACCGAGCGCTCGTGGTCGGCCGATGCGCTTGCCTCGTCGGCGGGCGGCAGCTAGGCCGTCGAGGGTTCGCTCTCGGATGAGATCGGCCTCGAACTCGCTGAAGGCCCCCAGGACCCGGTAGAGGAGCCTCCCTGCGGCCGTGCGCGTGTCCACAGCCTGATCCAGGCAGACCAAGTCCACGTTGGAAGCCTCGAACACGTCAGCGAGTTCGCAGAGGTTACGAGTCGACCGGGCCAGACGGTCGAGCTTCACCGTGGCAACCACCTCCACCTCATGCCGCCTGACGGCGTTTAGAAGCTCGCGCAGGGCAGGGCGCTCAGCCTTGCGGCCACTCTGGCCGTTGTCGACGAACTCGACGGGCTCTAGGTCCGCGTGTTCAGCCCAGGTCCGAAGGCGACCGAGTTGGGCATCCGGATGCTGGTCCCGTGTTGATACTCGCGCGTAGAGAGCTACTCGCCTTGCCATCAGCTCACCTCATTCGTTCCAGAATCGACCGTTTCTGAACCGGGGATTCAATTCCTCGTGGGTCATGCATTCTCGCGGCGATAGATCGCTCGCTAAAGCCGTCGGGCGAGACGGTTTTGAAACGCTCCGTGCTCTCCCGGTGGACTTCCGTGAGGAGCGGGTGCAGGCCCGTCGCGCGTGTGGATAGAGTTGGCTTCATCGACCCCTGAGCATCCGGGGCTACCTGGACAGTCGAATCGGTCATGGATTCTCGCCTCAACCGTGGGCGCGACTTCAAGCGGTGCGCGACACTCACATCAACTACCGTGAAGAGAGTAGGCGTGTCAAGCGTTTCACGAGAAAAAGCGTAACAACAAGGAACACGAACGGGTGGTACGCATCAAGCCGAAGAGGCGAAAACTCGAACGCACCGTCATCGAGACCTACTACGAGCACGAGTGCAGGCAGTGCAAGACGTGGTTTGAGCCAAGTCGAACCGACGAGGCCTACTGCTCTGTCCAGTGCCAGCAAGCCCACGCCTACGAGCGACGAAAGAAAGCGGGAAAGCTGCGCACGCGTTGATGGGGGGGGTTGGGGTTTTCGCGCGCGCGATCTCCCTACATCACCACCCTCGGACCTCGGCGGGGCGGTGCGTCCCCGAGGGGCACCGATGGGTGGCGGGTGTCGCCGGCCGTGACGGATCCGGATTCACCGGTTCGGGGCACGGGCTAGTCGCTGGCTTCTATGCCGATCATGCACCCCATTACACGATCTTTGAGTAGCTCGACAAGGCCCTCCGGGCTGATCTTTGTCTCGCAACCGGCGTCGAGCTTCTTCACGAATTCCATGGTGCTCGCGCGAAAACAGGCGCGGAACTTCTCATAGACGTCGGCATCACCGCCGAGGCGCTTTTCGACATTGGCTACCGTTGTGTCGTCGGAGTTTCGGACAAACAGTTCCCTCTGGAACGGTTCGGCCTTGGCCCAGAAGTCGACGCAAAAGTCTCCGGAACGGGCTGGCACAGCCATCGGCACCAGGATGAATGCGAAAACGATCGCTCTCTTCATGGTTCTCTCCTTCGGGCCAGAGGCGTGAATCGATGCGAGATGGGCCCGCCGCGCCCGGGATGATACTCTGGAAGTCGCCTCGTCATGTAACCCCAGTTGGGGGATGCGGCGAGCTTGATGGGTTGGAGGGGGATCGATGCCTACTGCCGAATCGCCGCCCGTCGCCAGCTCCGTTGGCACGGAACACGACGCTCGCGATGACGGCATCAGCGGTGCCTGGTGTCCTCCCGCGGACTCCATCGACCGCCAAGCCCGCGAGGCCGCCCTGCGCATCATGGCCTCCACGCGCCTCGGGGAGCGGAACCGACTGGGGCTTCTGCTCTACTTGGAGGGCGTGTCGGCGCGGAAGGCCGCACGGGCCGTGGGTTTCGCGGATCACGCGCCGCTGTGGCGCCGAGCCAAGGCGCATAGGCTTTGCCGGGTTCACCAGGCACGGCGCAGTAGCAGCAAGTCAAATGCTGCCCACATAGCAACGCTCTCGGAGGCGCACCAGTCAAATTGAAGGTTCTCAGCCATTGCCGCGGGCTGTTGCCACCGAAACCTTCTTTCCGTTCTTCGGACTGACAATCTTCTCGGTCGGTTCTAGGAAAGTCGTCCAGTATGGCCGATCCGCGTGGGCGGAGTTGGCTCGCCTCGATTCCGGACCTCGATACGTTGATGGCCGTTTCCGTTGAGTCCGTCTCCGTCCCCGAGCCCTCGCTCACCTTTCTCGCTGCTTGCGGACTGGTTGGGTTGGAGCAACTGAAGCGTCGGCGCTCTTCGTCTCGAGGACTGCGTGGCGAGGAGGCCATCGCCTGACCTTCGATAGGTTTCGTCGCCGATTGCTGTGACCGCGGGGTGGAGTGATCATCCGCGGATCCAACCGGGGGGGGGCTTGGGGTGTCGGTGATTGCGTGTCGCGTTCTTGTGTCGAGTGTGCGACCAAGACCATCGCCAACGGCGGAAAACCCCGCGGCCCAGAGATGATTGTGGCAGCCATCGGGAGCCCCACTCACTACCTGCGGTCCTCACGATAAACTTCATCTGCTGGCAGTACGCCTGATACCTCAGCGACTATTATTTCTCCGTGTATCTGTTGTCATCTCACTCGGCCGGAAGAAGCCAGAGAGCGTTTCGGGTTGCGGCCGCCGCTCTGTTCGCGACCTGGGCTTCTGCTTGCGCTACGTCGACCATGGTTCCGTTTCTGGTCCAAAGCTCCCCCTCCGGCGGCCAGGTCGACGTCAATGGCGTTGACTTGGGTCGAACCCCTGTTCACATCCAACTTCAATGCAGCAAGCGTTGGGTTGGCGTCGCGGTCGCACCAGGCGGTTGGGCTTATGACCAAGCCTTCTACCAGGTCACCGTGTACCCGCCAAGGGGCCATAGCGGCACCACTCAGACCAAGCGAGTCAACGCTTGCCAGGTAAAGACCCCTCCGGGCAAGTTGAGCTTCGATCTGCAGCTAGTGCCCGCACTTTCTTTTCCGACCGTACCTCGAGTTCACCGGCGTTCTTCTTGCCGCGAAGTGCAGTTTGTCGGCCCGAGGCCTTTTCTTGGCAACCACGGCGAGAATGTGGTCGTGCGGGACGGTGCGGATGTCGAGTTGTGGGAGGTCGCGACCTATGACTGGGAGTTCCTGCACCTGTATCCGTACTGGGCAAAGATCTGTGAGACGTCGGAAGGCACGTTCCTTCTTGTGGATGACGAGCAGCTACTCGTAATACGGCAGTAGCCTCAGAATTCCCAGTTGATGGCACGAAACCTGCGCTCTCGGAGATCGGATTTCTGCGCGACTGAGAGGGAGGGTTGACGTAGGCGGCCCCGCTCTGATCTGCCCTCACTGCCTAGAAGACAACCCATGCGATGGCCAACGAGCGCGACAGGTTTACACCGATCAAGAGTTCCGCTGCGATTCCTGTTCGACGATTTCTGCGATTCTAGGCATCGTTCCAAGCCAGAGCTGAATGTGCGGGCGCCGGGGAACACTGCCGGGGATTTCCGCTGGCCCGTTGAGTCGAAGGCGGCGGATGAGACTCCCGGGCAAGGTTGACTACGCGCTCACTGCAAGGAACCGTCTTCCTTGCGAAGAGGCGTCTGCGCCGACGCCGATGCATCTCGCAGCACAGGCTCACGGAAGGAGGATGTCCCGCAGTACTCCTTCCGCCGCGGCCAAGAGCTCCGCCTTTGTCCTTCCGGGGATGCTCGCTACAGGCCGGTGCTTTTCTCCCTGAAGCCTTTTTTGAGTCTGTACCAAGCTGGCTGCGATGTCGTCCAGGTCCTCCGTCGCCGCGCCTCGGGCCTCGGCGATGGCTCTGGCCTTGCGACGCCGATCAGGTTGCTCCGGAGCCCCGGCGCGTAGCGACTGATCGACGAGTTCGACGAGACAGCCAGCGATCTCCCTCGGATCGGGGTGTGAAGCCCACCGCAATTCCTGTGCTCGCTCCCTCAAGCCAGGGAGGTCCGCACCAAGACTGGCCAAGGCATCGTCCAGATCATCGGCGAGGCCGCGGGCAAGCGCTGCTCGGCCAGCTTCCGTCGGCCAGCACCAGTTGTCCGGGTCCATCGCATCGTGGCCGGATGGTTCGATCAGGCCCTCCGCAAGCATCTCTACCCAGCAACGGTTGGCCAGTCCAAACTCCTCGCGAGAGAGATCGCCGATGTGGGCGGCGATCGTGCCCTGACCTCCCGAGAACATCCGCCCCAGGACGCTCGACTTGTGCGAGTGGAGGCCCCGGTCTTCTACGAGGGACTTCAGGATGAGCAGTTTCGCTCGCTTCGGCGTGAGCGGGGGATTGCGTTCAACCAATGTGGTCTCCGAGGCAGATTGCGGCAGAGGCGGGCTGGGCCAGAAGAAGGGGCGCACCCGCAGGGCGCTACCTGACCAGCACTCGAGTTCCGCACTGAAGAAAGGCGATCACCACGAGAAGGCAGACCCCGATCCAAGCCGCCGACTGAATCGACATCAGGAGGCGGCGGTACTCGAACCGCCAGCGAGTCTCATCGTCATCAGGGGGTTGCTTCCAGGGCGGAGCCGGCGGCTTCCTCTTCGGGGACGTCCTCGAAGAGGGCATCGGCTGCTGCGGTTTCTCGTCCTCCCGTTGGCCCTTGCCAGGCTCGTAGACCTCCACGGCGCTTCCTCCTCTCCTGGGAACCCTACCGCGTTGCCACGTGCAACTTCCGCCTGTTTCCCAACGAGTTTCCCACCTTGGCTCCCGCGGGGACCAGCGGCGTGTCGGCACCAACGCGGAGGCGGAGAGAGCCACACCCGGTTCACGCCGGGCGGGATCGAAACACCGCACCGTGAAGGGTCCGAGCTTGCGCCTCGCGGCGCGTCTCTTGGGAGGAGTGCGCTGTCACGCGGTTTCGGGGGTACCGCGAAGCGGCCACGGAGTTTGGGCGGCAGCAGGCGACCGGGAGGTTGGAGCATGGGGGTGGGGAGTCACGCCGGTGGGTGACACGCACACGGGAAGATTCTGCCCGACCTATGCCCGACCTCCGAGGTCGGATGCGGTGGTGAGATGCGGTCGTGTGCGGTCCTGACAAGCACGGAGAGCGCCAAGTAGCTGGAATTGCGGTGCCCCCGGAGGGTACACCGACCTTGCCAACGTGAATGTC